>VMFH01000021.1 GCA_007375925.1 Parcubacteria group bacterium Gr01-1014_72
CGCTCTTGATTGCTTCAGGAAGGGGGTGTGTGAGGCGCGTATTGCGGGCTGGAGCGACGTGTGCACAGCCACCTCCGAAGAAAAGTCCGGTGAGCGCAAGTAGTAATCGGCTGAATCGTTTCATAAGGTTCCCTTTCAAAGAGTCTAGTCTGACGAGACACACTACAGAAAAAAGCGGGGCGGCACAAGTGCCACCCCGCAGGGAAAAACTTTTCACCGGAGTTACTGCCGCACCACCTTCCGCAGTTCATCAAACCGCCTCGCAGCCGCGCGCAGGACTCTCTCAATATGGAGCCAATCGCTGTCCGGGTTCAATCCGAAAGCAGTAATAATGCCCATCTTTCTCTCATCCGTAAGTGTCTGCTTAACTTTCGGATGATGAACAAGCTCTTCAAGGGGAGTATCCGGGGGAGCCTCAACTGCGTTCGCGATGTGCGACCGGATTTCCTCAATTGATGCGGTTACCGGCAACCCAACCTTTCCTGCCATTTTTGCCACGTACCCTTGGTACACTGCAATCCAACGCCGCTGTTCCACAGTAAACGCTTTCTCAACTGGAGAGAACGGGGGACGGGTGGGGGGTGGTGTGGTAATGGCCGTAGAGACAGATTTCGCTTCGACGCGAACCGGACCGCGATTGGCGCACGAAGTAGCAACGAGAGCGATGAGAACAATACAAAGACCGACGAGATTTCTTTTCATAGTGCTTCCTTTCTAGCGAGGAACGATAGCAAAAAGCGCAAGAAAGGCAAGCCGACACAAAATGTGGTGGGTCTGTTGGTTGTGGTAGACAAACCCAATTACAATGCGCGGAAAAAATTTGCTTCCCGCGCTTGCAGTGAGCTTGTCGAACTGCGCGGGCGACCGGATTTGAACCGGCAATCTCCTCCGTGACAGGGAGGCGCGATAACCAGGTTACGCTACGCCCGCATTTCTTACAGGAAAAATGTAGCAGATTCGGAGAGTGCGGGCAAACATACCACCAGAATCATAACACCCCCGCCGAGGCGGGGGTGTTATGATTACTCCTGTGTCGGCGTCGTCGGGGGGGTCGTAGGGGTCGTAGGGGTTGAGGGAGTCGGAGTCGGTTTCGGATCATTCATAATTATATTCGTTTAGACACTGTGTGATTAAAGGGTTGGAAAGACCGCACCAACCAGCGCAACCATTATAGCATAGCAGAATAAAGAAATCAAATGCCGGTGAGTGGAATTGAACCACTTTCTAGGGCTTATGAGTCCCTCGTTCTAACCGTTGAACTACACCGGCTATGACACGATAATAATAGAAAATCGCGCACTTGTCTAAAAACTCATTCGCGCGTAAGATACGAATCAGCGGGGTGGAGGAATGGTACCTCGGAAGGCTCATAACCTTCAGAAGCCGGTTCAATTCCGGCCCCCGCAAAATTTACAGAGTAAATTTTGCGAGGCTCGCCCGTCCGTCTGAACGGATGGGGCGGCCCGCAATTCCAAACTGATATGTACTCAGTTTATATTCTCTTGAGCCGAAAAGACGGAAGAAATTTACGTTGGCTATACGACCAATGTTAAAAGGCGTCTTTCGGAACATAATGCGGGACGTGTAAACGCTACTAAACACCGAAGGCCTCTTACCGTTCTTTTCACAGAAAAGTTTAAAACCGCAAAAGAAGCGAAGTGCCGAGAGCTTTGGTGGAAAAGTTCGAGCGGAAGAAATAGCTCAAGAAATATTTCGCAAAAAAAGAAAGCGCAGTGTGCTAGGTGATAAATTTAAACTCCTTAAACACATCCGCGTAGAGCGAGACGACGCGACGCGCCTCGCGCTCGGCAATTTCAAACTCCGCGCCTTCGTGCGCAATTCTGTTTCGCACCTTGTGCGCCTCCCACGCGCGGTCAAGCGAGTCAAAATCACTGCGTTCAATCCGCTTCAGCCGGTCCGCGATCGTATCTCCCTCGTACCCCATTTTTTCCAACAACTCGCTTAAAAGAATGTCCGCCTCAAGAATGGCGAGCTTCCAGTCGCCGGGGCTTCGCGAATGGAGATGATCCAACACCCGCTGCCACTTCGGATTGGCAACTCCGCCGACCGTCGTCGCGGTGGCCTCCGGCTCCCGATTGAACTTCTCCCGCTCCTCGGCATCAATCTGCCTGATGCGGATAATGCAGTACACGATCCCCGACGCGAGGACGAGCGAGAGCATCATTGAGTACGGCTCTATGGCGGCAAGAAAGTTCTTCAGTGCCACAATAAGCGCGCGCAAAGAAGCCCCGCCGGTAAGGATGTCGTAGATGAGCTTGAAAAAGTACTCAAGGTTGAGGAACGGAACGCTGTTCATAGGTACCCCACATTATACCCCGCGTTACGCCGCAAATCTCTCCCCAACGGAAAAGAGGACGCTCTCCTCTCCCCTCCTCCCCATAAACTGAATGCCAAGCGGAAGCTTTTCGTCGCCGACAGAAACGGAACCGGAAGGAACCGAAAGCGCGGGAACGCCGGCAATGTTCGCGGTGACGGTGAAGATATCGGCAAGGTACATCTCTAAGGGGTCGCCCGTCTTCTCCCCTATCTTAAAAGCGGGTGTCGGAGTGGTCGGCGTCGCAATGACGTCCACCGTCTCAAACGTGGCGTCGAAATCCGAGCGGATGCGATCGCGCATCGCCACAGCTCTCCCGTAGTACGCATCATAGTATCCGGCGGAGAGGACGTAGGTGCCAAGGAGTATCCGCCTCCGAACCTCCCGTCCGAAACCGTTCCCCCGCGTCGCAAAGTAATCGCCGAGAAGGTCTTCGCCCGAACGGTGGAGCCCATACTTCACGCCGTCAAACCGCGCGAGGTTTGTTGAGGCCTCGGCCGGCATAAGAATGTAGTACGTTGGAAGCGATTCTGCGACGGAGGGAAGCTTAATATCGCGGATAACATATCCAGCGCGCGCAAGCCGCGCGAGTGCGGCGTCAAAGTTTTTGAGAACATCCGCATCAATACCCTTCGCGTGCGTGAAAGAACGCGGTACGCCGATGACAGTTTTCCCCTTGCTTCGTCCGCGTGAAGAAATAGTACGATATATCGTATTATCTTCGGAGGTGCTGTCTTTCGGATCGCGTCCCGTGATCGCCTCAAAAAGAATTTTTGCATCCTCCACCGTCTTGGTAATCGGACCAATCTGGTCAAGCGACGACCCCATCGCAATAAGACCGCTCCGCGACACGGCGCCGTAAGTCGGCTTCATACCGACAACACCGCAGAAGCTTGCCGGCTGTCGCACCGACCCGCCCGTGTCGCTCCCGAGCGCCGCGAGCGCCATGTCGGCCGCGACCGCCGCCGCCGAACCGCCTGATGAGCCACCGGGCACCCGCGAAGGGTCGTGAGGATTTTTGGTCGGCCCGAACGCGGAGTTCTCGGTGGAACCCCCCATCGCAAACTCATCCATATTGGTGCGTCCGAGAAACACCGCTCCCGCCTCCTTGAGCTTTGCAATCGCTGTCGCATCGTAGCTTGCGATATAGCCCTCCAGAATTTTTGAGGCCGCTCCGACCCGACGCCCCTTAATCAAGATGTTGTCCTTGATGGCGAGCGGGATACCGAGTAAGTTGGGAAGTTCTGCAGTTTTTAAGTTTTTAAGTTTTTTATCTGCCTCGGCGGCTTGCACTAAAACATCATCAAAAACTTCTAAGTATGCATTGAGTGACAGATTTTTCTTCTCAATTTCCGCGAGGTACGCCTCCGCAAGCTCCACCGCAGAAAAGTCACCGCTCAAGAGGTGCGCGTGAGCTTTGGTGATGGTGAGAGTGTTGAGGTCAATCATAAAACTCGACACAAATTACGAATGGACGCGAATGACACTAATAAATTCAGTTTGCTTTGATTTTTTAATTCGTGTCATTCGTCCGCCAGCTGGCGGATTATTCGTGTATTGGTGTCGTGTTAGAGTATCTTTTTCACCTTCAGATACTGTCCCTCCCTCTGCGGTGCGGCGGAGAGAAGCGTTTCGGTAAAAGCGCCACGCGGGTGCGGCTTGCCATCTTCGCGCATGACGTTGTGAACTGTGTCCAGAGCACGTTTCGTTTCTTCTAAACCGGATGTGCCTTTGATTTGTCCAACATACGCAAGAATCCCGTCAATGTCTTTCCGAAGCCCTTCAAGCTCAGCCTCTGGAACAGAAAGACGAGATAGACTAGCAAGTTTTTTCACTTCTTCAAGAGTTACCATACCGATCATACTAGCATTTCGCTCTATGATTCTCAAAATCTCCGCTTTCAGCCCTCTGCTGCTACAATGAGAAAGTACGCCGAGATAGGAGGGGAGGGATTTAACATTAATCTTGCGCATCATCCTTCGCTTAGTACTCGTACGCAATACACGATAATAGGGTAAGGAAATGTACCCAAGGAAATCAATCCCTTGCCCAACCTTTCGTATTGAAATTTTCTTCGGATGTAGTTTCAATAAAAGTTTCTCTTTGAGGAAAAGTTTTATCGCTATAACACACTCCAAAAGCCTATCGTATGATGAATCGAGCATGACAAAATCATCACAATACCGTATGTAACACTTCACCTTCAGTACATGCTTCACATACAAATCAAGCTGATTGAGATACACGTTTGCAAAAAGTTGACTGGTTACATTACCAAGTGGTAATCCCTTTCCATTGTACACAGCAAAAGACGTAATAATTTTTGAAACCAAATCAAGAATCTTTTGATCACATACTCTATCCGCGATTAAACCAAACAAAATTCTGTGATCAATGGAATCAAAAAATTTCCGTATGTCGCACTTGAGCACAAAACCTCGGTATCGATAATTCCTTGTTATTTTTCGTGCAAAAATATTGAATCGCTCCACACCCTTATGAATACCCTTCCCCAACCGAGAAGCGTATGAATCGTGTATAAAATTTTGGTCAAAAATCGGATAGAGTTTTCTGTACACTGCCTGATAGAGCACTCTATCGCGAACTGTCGCCTTGTGTATGTAACGGAGTTTAGGATCATGGACAGAAAAAGCAACATACGAATCGGGAAACCATCTCTCCTGTGCTAAGATATTATGAAGCTTGAAGAGATTTTCTTCCAAATTGAACGCAAACGCGAGTACATCCATTTTCTTTGTCTTCCCACACCGAAACTCTCTCCACGCTATAAACAAATTATCGATTGAGATAATTTCATAAAACTTCAGACTACAATGACCCCCCCCCCTCGAACAGACCCTCCCTATTCTTCGTGCGATACGGATACTCCATAAAGACCTGTATTCTATCGCACATAAACTCTCAAAACGAGACAGGCTCGGTATTCACGCGACTGTAGAAATGTTATGCGTAAAAATCCTCACACTCGCTGTTGAAACAGCATTCAAAGCGCGCTCACAAAAATTGGTGACGCTTGAAATACTTCGCGTCCAGATTGAAATACTCAAGCACCTTATCCGTACCGAACAAGAGCTTGAAATTATAGACGTGAAAATGTATCTTCGCCTATCTGAACAATTGGTGGAAATCTCCAAAATGGCAAACGGTTGGATTAATTTTGTAACGCAAAAAGCCCCGCAATCGGAGCTTTAATACGAGAAACTTCACGAGAGCGGAGGTTGTCGAACCGACTGGACACATTGTTCCAATTCACCTTGAGCTTACCGTCATTCCAGTTCACATTCGGCACGTTGCCATCCGAATCACGAGAACCACTCTTTTGCTCAAACCCCTCCTTATCACCGAGTGTTCAAAGAGAACACTCTGCGTTACTTGTGGCATACCAAGCGTTGTGTAAATTTGAGCAAGCAGTTTCTTTTTTCTGGCAAACTGCCCTTCCGCAAATTACGGAACCAGCTTCACAGCCATGTTTAGTATACAAAAATGCCCCCGTCTGCAACATACAGGGGGCAAGTGAACAAGACGGAAAGGTCAAAGGGAAACTGCACGAGAGCGGAGGTTGCCGAACCGACTGGACACATAGTGCCAAAGCACCCAGAGCTTACCGTCATTCCAGTACACACTCGGCACGTAGCCATCCGAAACACGAGAACCTGAACAAAGTGTCCAGTTCTTGAGATCCAGATGTTTGCCTGTTTCGGCGTGATACTTGATCTCGTAGAGCAGACGCTCAAGTAAGGTAATGCCCTTGACACTCTGCTCAGTGAGCATGTCAGCCGAGAGATTTTTGAGTTCCTCATCAGCTTCGACCCGATCACGGATCCAGATAGCGTACGAACCGCTTTCGGCAGTGCGGTCATTCGTAGGCACTGCCTTGTCCAAAGACTGACTGACGTACTTCCACGTCTTACCATTGAAACGTACCGTGCACAAGTCAAAAGCCTTTTGAGGCATCATCCCTTTCGGAACGACAATGAGTCGGTCTAACCCTTCCTGATGAGCAGGGATCGTGACTTCTTCCGAAGTAAGGGTAATCCCTAGCTCCGCGTAGAGAGCAATCCACTCCACCAGTTGCTCCACCCCAGTCCGCTCGGAGCAGGGTTTGGAGACCACCAACTGTGCATGATTAATCCTGGCTGGCGAGACTTCGGAAGCAAACGGATTTCGGTGTTCGATGAGTGCCTGCACATGAGCAGGTATCAGCGTACCATCGCGAAACTGCCGAGTGATTTCAGCGCCTTGACGCTGAAATGTTTCGTACATTTCAACCAACACTTCCGGAGCGGGCTTGTATACCTCTCCCACGACATTCATATTCACGCCGTATCCTTTCCTTACATTGTTTTTCTCAAATAGCATTGGATAAGGCCACATTTGACCTGTCCGCTATCCAATACAACTATATTGTATTGTGTCTATTTTGTCAATGTCAAAAGTTTCAAAAATACTTCTTCATTGAGTATCGGCCTGCCGAGTGTGTGCGCTTTGTCGGCTTTGCTTCCCGAGTTTTCTCCAACAACAACGTAGCTCGTCTTTTTGGACACAGACTCCGAGATGCTCCCACCCCGCGCCTTTATCTTCGCTTTCGCCTCATCGCGGCTCATGGAGGAAAGTGTACCGGTAAGAACAAAAGACTTTCCCGCAAGGGGGAGTGCGCCCTTCGCCGCAGAAACCCGCTCTA
>VMFH01000022.1 GCA_007375925.1 Parcubacteria group bacterium Gr01-1014_72
GTTGGTAATGTAGGAGGTGGAGCAATCAATCACACGCGTTCCTCCCGGGAGCACGTAGCGCGTCATGCGGGTGTTGAAATACGCATTACCCATCGAGTGGCAGCCCGTTCCAAGCAGCGCAATCTGCGCATCGGTACACACGCCGCTTTGTCCGGAGCCTCCGCTGCAGCCAGTGACGTATTCACTGCTGCAACTCTTTACGGCGTACGATCCGACGATAACGTACTTTGTCATAGCAGTGTTGAAGCGCACACTCGGGTTTTGCTCCATAGCGTGGCATCCCGGAATGAGTGATTCAATTTCTTTACAAGATGGATCCGTGCTTATAGGAGTTGTGGATGCGGTCCGCGTTGGGTCCGCTTCACATGCGTAGTATTCGCCGCATTCCGGGGAACTCCACGATACAACTCGCGTTTCGCCGGCGGGACAGCTTACTACGCTGAAGAGCGCGGGACAGATTACTGTTTTCGGTTCTTCAGGTTTCACAATTTTAAAATTTTCTGACGAGCCGCGGCAATCATTCACCGTCGCAAAGAGCGGAAATTCGCTACGTTCAAGGAACACCGATTCTGATGTTACTTCTGTTTTACAACCTCCCGATCCGCTTACGAACGAAGCACCTCCCGGTTTACTAATGGTGAAGGTACGAATTCCATCCTCGTCCTTAAGTTCAAGGGCATACTTCGCTCCATCCGCTCCATCGGCCCCTCCTGAGAAGAGAAATTTTGCCCTACCGGTTGCGTTTGGCGCGCGCTGTTCAAAGACGCATTCATAGACCGGACAGCCGCTTGTACCTGTAAATCCGCGTTTACTGGAACCCGTTGGACACTCAAAGTCGTTCATAAGGGGACAGATCGGTCTGACCGGCTCACGGTCAAAGTCTGGAATGGGGATACAGGTGCCAAACGACGGACAGCGATTCGGCCCTCTGGAAATGAACTCCCGATAGAAGCCGATTTGGCAGGGAGCAGGAAAGGCAACGGAAATGTCGGGACAGACATATGGAGGAACGAACCCGGGCACGCGACGTACGTTTGTCGGGAGGGGAGGCGGGCCCTCTGGATTGTCCAGCCACGCTTCAAAACGTCGGAGGGCTTCTTCCTTGTTTATCTTCCGTGGAAGAAAGGAGGTTTCCGTCGTTTCTATTCCATCATCCGTAATCCTGCGTGCCGTTGTCGGCAATGGTGCGGGAGGTTCTGTTGCTTTTTCAGTTTGTTTAATTTCATACACCGCTTCATATTTTGTGCGGGCTGTATCACGATCCACAATACCTCGGCGTGCCGCTTCTGCGAGGCAGAGTTCGCCGTTTTGGCGGCAAAATGTTTCCATTTCAAGAAACGTACGGAACGAACGGTCGCCGATGGTGATGACCGTCCCGCTCTCTATCTGTCGCTGCGCTTCTTCTCGGGCGGCCATCGTTTTTGAGGCACGTTCTATAGTCCGGCGTATCCCCTCTACGGCACCCTCCGCCGCGGGAGTTTCCGCGGCGAGCGCCTCCAACCGGGGGAGCACGGTTCGGGTGGCAGCGATGCACGCTTCATGCGCCGATTCGGATTCGCAACCGCGCGGATCGGTAATGCCGCGATTTTTTAATTCAGCGCGAATGATCTCATCTACTCGTGTATTGGCGGTAAATGTCGTACGCTCGTCATCGGGAATGAATGTCTCGCATGAGAGGGGATTTGCTTCACATGCGGCAAAGTCAACCGTGCTACCCGTTGCACGAATTTTGCGGACCATCTTTAAGGCAAAATCACGTTCCTGTTGTGTTACAAGGCCGCGCGTGAAGAGAAAATTCACACCAACCTCAACAGCCTCAACATTGCCTCGCGCCGCCTCACCTTCAATGTAGCGCCCGATTGCAACAGGGGTAGTGATCGTTCGGCCATCAACGGTAGTGAAGGATGCCTCTTCAATATGCCTCTCTTGTGTTGCGACGGCGGTTGCGACGTCTTCGTATGCGGCTTCAAGCTCTGTAATGCCTTCATTGCCGAAGAAGCGGGTGGCTATAGTGCGGCATACCGGCGGAATACCACGTACACCTTCTCCGCGCCCCTCTTTGCCGGGGTTGAGGCAAAAATTACCGCACCCCTCAAGCGTGCCGTCTCCGCACTCAATATCACCGCGCCGGAGCGCCAGTTGGAGCTCCACGCTTGCCTCGGAAGCTTCAGCGCCGCTTCTCCCTTCCGGCGAAAGCACCGCCTGCACGCGTTCATGCTTCGCAAGGCGCGCGCATAAGCGTAAAAGATCTGTTGAGGCGGTGTCAGGATCCATGGCCTTGCATTCTTCAATCTCAACGCCAATCTCTTGCGCCGCTTCGATTAATCTCTTTTTTTGAGAGACGCTCTTCGGGGTCAGATCGAGTGCGCGCGCGGCGGACGGATCTTTTTCAGTGATGCGCTTCGCGAGGTCGTTGGCGACTTCAACAAGACATGCGGTGGTTGTGCAGCGCTTCAGCGCCTCTGCAGTGCTACCGCTCAATTCCGAAAGGACGCTGTCCACGTGCTTAATTTCATCCGCATTAAATAAATGGTGGCGTTTGCCGATCTCTGCGCACTCGGTGATAAACCGTTCAGTATCGCAGAGCGCCTTTGCTTCCTCGGAAGAGGAAATGGTTTTGCCGACGAGGCGGCCGACGTCTGCGATTGCCGCAGTAATATCCGCTTCGGTCGGAGTTTGTGCACGTACCGTTCGAGTGTCGGCGGCTACGATGAGTATGCTTACCGCGAGCGTTAGAAGAACGAGGAACCATTCACCACCGGCACAACGCGGAATGTGCAGAAAGTGATTTTTACAAAATGTGCTCATGGCCGTTTACTCAAAAGGATTAAGAACTTTCTTTGCCTTTTCAAACGGATTCGCCTCAACTTGCTCCAAGGGGTTCACGGCTTGGAAGGGATTGGCTGCTTTCGCCGCATCCGTTGCAACCTTTTCCACGGCCGCTTCTTCTACTTTAGTGCGTTCCGCTTCGGCTCGTTTGTAACCGTTGCTGTTTCCGGCTACATAACCGATGATAATGCCGACGATGAGGGCTCCTGCGACAAGTACTCCGCGCCCGAACGAGAATGTTTGCATGGTATGCATAGTTCCGCGGGATACACTCCTGCGGAACCTAATAATTAGGAGAGTGATAAATTGGACATGACAATACTAGTATAGCGCTTTCGGTAAAGTCTCCAATACCGTTATCCACAGGGCATCGTTTTGAGGACTTACGCCGTTTTTTCTGCTGAAAAAACGGCGTACCCCTAGAAATAGAGGCCCGCCGAAGGTTTTTGGAGTTTATGAAGCATATGCTGTACAATATATTGTGACTATGTATTTTGGTTACTTTTCCCACTAATTACCAAAAGTTACCAGTTTATAAATTAAACATGAACAGAGGAATTGCAGAGTGGGTTCTCCGCATCGCCGTTGCCGGTGAGTTCATTGGGCACGGCATGTTCGCCCTCCAAGGAAAGGAGGGATGGTTCAAGTATTTTGAGGCCGTCGGTATTAATAATCCCGACACAATTGTGACACTGCTCTTTTGGGTCGGCGTTTCGGATATCGCGCTCGCCCTTCTTGTACTCTTTCGCCCCATCCGTATCGCCGTCCTCTGGATGGCCGCGTGGGGACTCTGGACCGCACTCATCCGTTGGCCAATTGGTCCTGACCCTGTGTGGGACTTCGTTGAACGCTTCGCAAACTGGGGAGCTCCGCTCGCCCTCCTTCTCCTCCGCGGATGGCCGCGAAATGCGCGTGCGTGGTTTCGCGACTAATCACCTATGCAGTCGTCTCAAAAGAGAGTGCTCATTGTGGGTGGCGGTTTTGGTGGCGTTGCCGTGGCGCGCGCGCTTGCGAAATACCGCAACCCACGCCTTTCAATTACGCTTGTCTCTGACAAACCGCACCTTGAGTACTACCCGGCTCTCTATCGTACGGCGACCGGCCGCTCCGTAAACGAGGTCTGCATCGCCTTCACAGACATCTTCCGCGGGCTCCCCGTCACGGTTGCGGGGGATAGGATTGAGGCGATTGACACGGCGGCGCGAAGCGCGCGGGGGCGGCGCGGCTCGTACCCCTATGACTACGCGGTACTCGCGCTCGGCTCGGTACCCGCCTACTTCGGCATCCCCGGACTTCCGAAGCATTCGTTCAGGTTCGCATCAACCGCCGACGCGCTCCTCCTCCGGAATCGCATCCACACACTCCTCGGACTGGAGGAAATAACTCCTCCAGACGGCGCCCACGCCACAATCGCAATCATTGGCGCCGGTCCAAGCGGCGTAGAGCTTGCCGGAGAGCTCGCCTCGTACCTACATTCACTCAAAGAGACGCACGGAAGGGGATTGCGGGTACTCCTCATAGAGGCGCTCGCGGAGGTTCTTCCCGGGTTCTCCCCGAGCGTGCAGAAACGCGTGCGACGGCGGCTTCAGAAACTTGGCGTGGGAGTCATAACCGGAAAGAAACTGGAGGAGGTGCACGAGGGAGTAATCGTCCTCGCGGGGGAGACGGTGAGGACCGCCGCGACAATATGGACCGCCGGCATGCGCCCCGCCACTCTCCCGACTGAACCGCCGCTGCTGCGCGACACGGGAGGGCGGCTCGTTGTAGACGAGTACCTTCGCGTGCGGGGAGCGGAAGAGATCTACGCCATCGGTGACAATGCGGCGACGCCGTGGAGCGGGATGGCGCAGACGGCAATTCTAGATGCAAACTGCGCGGCAGAAAACATCATCCGGTCACTCTCGCACAAGCCTCTCGTTTCATACCGCCACAAAAAGCCCGACTACGCGATTCCGGTCGGAGGCCCGTACGCCGTCGTGCTCGCCGGAGGGCTTTCCTTCTTCGGCATCATGGGCTGGATGTAGCGGCGCGCTGCGGACCTGCGCTACCTCCTCTCCATCCTCCCGCCCCTCAAGGCAATTCGCACGTGGCATGGAGGAAAAACGGTCTGTGAATCCTGTCGCATTTGCGTGACGGAAGATATGGAACGCCGGTAACCAAAAATACTGCACCTCTTTATTCAAGCCCAAGTAACCGTTTCGCGATATTTTTTGTTTCCTCTCGGAAATATTTCTTAATACCCTCCCACGTTGCGTCAAAGAGGAGGGGGGGCATCGGATCGCTATCGGCATCGTCAAAAAACACGAGGCTCTTGAGGATATGGTTCTGATTTTGGCGTACTGAATACTGCTTCATGGAACTCTCTATGCTCTTCAAAAGCGGTTGTACGTGAAGGGAGAGCCAGTAAAGGTCAATAAAATCGCGTTTCTTGCCGCGCTGGCTAATCGCGGTGATTTTCATGGACGCGATATCGGGAGGAGTAAGAATAGAAATAGTTCCCGCTTGCAAGAAAGGATGCGCGGGACTGAAAAAGGGGTAGGCAATCAAGCTCATCTTCGCGCCCTGGAATTCTCCATATACCGTCCCTCGGTCAAGAGAAGATGTTTTCCAAGTACCGGCGGCGCTCAATGTTTCCTCAATCTTTTTCTCATTGAAAGATTCCTCCGGAGTGAAAAAATCCAGATCAACAGACTGGCGATGTCCTACCTGAAGCGCAAGCGCCGTCCCGCCCGCCAAATACCAATGCCCCGACGAAAAAAAGGGGGTTGCCGCACACTTCAAAAATACCCTTCGCGTTATATCCGGAAGCGACTTGCTATGCAGCTGCCCCAAGACAGAAGAATCTATGTCAAAAGGAGTGACCATAATGCTTTTGATTTCTGGTGCACTTGGCTGCGCGGAAGGTTCATGACTTCCTTTATGGTTTGTTTCGGATATCGCCTAAAAAGCCAGCGCACCTCGTCCGGTTCTCCAAAATCAAGAATGCGCTCAATGATGTAGCGCGCGTGCTTTTCGGGGTCTATCGTCTTCGGATCAACATCCCAAAAAAGAGTCTGGCGGAATTCAATGTTCGGTTGAGTTTTGTACGATAGCGATTTTTTCATACATATAGTATAGCATACTTTTGACTATTTTTCATCAGCCAAAGAGTCCTGGAAAAATTAAAAGAGCGGGAACGCCTGCGACCACATGTCGCACGCGGGTTTTTTCTTTTGCAAAAAACAAATGTGGGGATACATGCACGCACAAATACCGCTATACTAGAGGAAATGGAACGAGCGTGGTACGAAGGAACGACGGAGGAGCTTCTCAGGCGCCTCGCGACGAGCGAGCAGGGACTCACCGCTCCCGAGGCGGCGCGGCGATTGCGTGAGCAAGGCGAGAATATTCTTCCGGAAGCTCCGCAGGAGAGTGCCGCCGCAATTTTTTTGCGCCAATTCAAAAGCCCGCTCATCTACACGCTCTTTCTCGCGGCAGCGATTATTTTCACGCTCGGAGAGACGGCTGATGCCGCTATCATCCTCTTCGTTCTCATTTTCAATGCCGTGGTCGGCGCGGTGCAGGAAGGGCGCGCCGCGCACACCTTGCGCGCACTCAAAAACTTCGTTGCAACGAACGCGACGGTCGTGCGCGGCGAGCGGGAGTTGGTGATTCCCGACCGCGAGGTCGTTACGGGCGACATCATCCTCCTCACCTCGGGCGACCGCGTGCCGGCCGACGCGCGCCTCATTGAGGCGAACGCGCTCACAACAGATGAAGCCGCGCTCACGGGAGAGTCCGAGCCGGTGGAGAAAACCGACGCCCCGCTCCCCGGCCGGCCCCGCCTCCCCGTTGAGACCGAGAACATTGTGTTCCGCGGGACGTATGTGCTCACCGGCGTCGCAAAGGCGCTCGTCGTCGCAACGGGCGAACAGACCGTCATCGGCAACATCTCAAAGGGAATCGCCGGCGTTGAGACGGAGGTACCGCTGCGCACCGACATCCGCAATCTCTCGCGCCTCATCGTCACCGCAGTCGGCATTATCGGGAGCTTCATCTTCATCGCGGGGCTCATCGCGGGAAAACCCGTCCGCGAGATGTTCACGACCGTCATCTCACTCGCGGTCTCCATTATTCCCGAAGGCCTCCCCATCGTACTCACCCTCGTCCTCGCCGTCGGCGTCTTCC
>VMFH01000023.1 GCA_007375925.1 Parcubacteria group bacterium Gr01-1014_72
ACTTTTCTTCAGAAACACGCGTATCCCTCTACTGCGGGATTGCTATGCTCGTCCCGCCGCAGACGGGACTGCGCAATGTTTCTGAAGAAAAGTCCGAGCGTTACTCAACCTCTCGCCATCTATCAAACACATACCCCCCGCCGGGGCCCGCGGTGAAGAGGAGACTGGCGAGGCCCGTCTCATACGTCACCTGGGCAGTGTTGCTTAAACTAATCTTGTATGCCGTCACCTCTTTGAGGGAGACGCTGTTCGCGAGCTCTATCTTCCCGTGCCCGGCGTAGAGGAGCAGATCCCCGGTCGCGCTGTTTGAAATGCGGATCGCATCCGTACCGCCGCCTTGCTCCGCACTGTTGTTCTGCGAGACGAGAAGCACGTAGGAGTTGGGGGAGCCGCTCCCAAAAAACTGCGTGGTGTTACTTATTGTAATGCGGCTACCGGCAGTGCGGTCTGAAGGATTGTCGGCGATAATGGCGATGCTCTTGCTCCCCACCGACGGATCAATCCGCACGTCAGCGGAGTTGCTGATCCCAATGTTGCCCGAAACCCACAGGGGGCCGAGGAGTGTGATGACCGCGCTCCCGCTCACATTGAGGTCGCAGTCTATCTTCTTCGGACCAAGTGTTACGTTCCCGGTAATGCTGTAGGGACAGGGCGACGTGTGCGTGCCGCCCGCAAGCGCGTCATTCTCCCAGAGGGTTATCTGCTCATCGGAAATGGGGAGGGGCGAGGGCACCTGATCCGGACTTCCCGGGAAGAGCGTCCCGCCGACGGTCGTGTTTGAGATGGTGGTATAGTGCGCATCTTTATCAATCGTGGAGTTAAGGATCGTGTGCGCCCAGGCGCTTAAGGTCGCGTGTACTCCGTCAATGAGGCCCGCGGGGCCGGCCGAAACGACGTCTCCCTGCACCAGGTTTGAGTTGGAGCCGGTCACCGGCCCGTTTGAGTAGAGGTTCCCGATCACAAGGGAGCTGTTTATCATGGTAATGCCCCCCTGCCCCGACTGCACGCCGTAGAAGAATGACGCGCCGCTCCCGAAGGTGAGGTGACTTTTTAGCGTGCGCACCAAACCGGCCTGCGTGCCGGTAACGAGCACTTCCTTGCCGTCGGCAACGTCGGTGATCGTTCCAACGGCGGTCGCGCCGTTCAGCGAGAGCGTCGGCGCGGGCGGCACCGTCATATTCTCTTCAATACGGTACAGGAGGTCTTCATTGAGCGCCTCGGCGGTGTAGAAACTCCCCCGCGACTGCCCCGACTCCGCAATGCTCTCAATATGACGGAGGACCGGTGAAATAATCCCAAACATGATGGTAAGCGAGATGAGGAGAAAGAATACCGTCGCGACAATGACGGCCTGACCCCGCTGCCACGGAGCACAAATCACAGAGCACGGAGCACACGATGTTCTGTGCTCTCCTCCTCCGCTAAAGCTTGGGCGGACAAGTGTGTTCCGTGCTTCATGTTCTGTGCTCTGTGTTCCGTGCTTCATGCTCTGTGTTTTAGTACGACTCCCTCATAACCGCCGTTGTGTAGAATGTTTCGGAGCGAAGCGTGCTCCCCGTACCGGCCTCAATCACGAGCTCAATCTTCACACCCTCGGAGTGCGGGGTGTCAATGCGGCGAAAGACGAGGTTTACGACGCGCGCGTCCTCGGGCGTGAGGGGACCCGCTATCACTCCGTTCTCTCGGAGCGTGAGCGTCGTCCCGCTCACAAAAAACTCAACGGTGCGGGCGGCGGAGGCAGCGTCGGTTGTGTTCAGGTATAAAACTCCTGGGTGCGAGCCGAGCACGCTCTGCGCCGTGTTGACGCTTGCTCCATCGCGAATCTCCCGCACCATCCTATCAAGGGAGAAGAGTGCGGCGCTCTGAATATGTTGCGTGGTGCGGATCGTCGCAAATGAGCGGGTCATTGCAAGGAGCGTGCTCACCACAACGATGAACAGGAGAGACAGGAGGGAGACGTACACGATGATCTCAATGAGGGAAAACCCATGGAACATGGAGCATGAAGCATGGAGCATACATGGGGGCACGCGTTTAGATTTTTCTCTTTTATGCTTCATGTTTCAAGTTTCATGTTTTATGTTTCATGTTTTATGTTTTATGAGTTCTAGTCTTCAAACAAATTCGTCAGGTACGTTGAGAGCGATTTCGTCACCGTGCCGTTTGGTCCCTCCCGCGCGACGGAGACAGTTACTCTTTTTGTGTTCGGATCAAGCGTGCCGGACGGGGCGATACTATCGTTTGCGTCGCGGTACACATTGTCCAAGACGAAACGGCGTTCAAAAACTCCGTCAATAAGGGTGTTGGTTACCGATGCTACAAAGCGCGTGCCGTTCCACTCAAAGTAGTAGGGTGTCCCCGGCGTGAGCGCGCTGATGTTCGCCGTCCAGCCGAAATCGCGCATGAGTCGGACCGCCTCTACTCCCTCCTCAAGGAGGTACGTTTCCTGAATGAGCACCGTGGCGCGCACGCTGGTGGCAAGATACATGTTGTACGCCGCCGCAATGCCGATGATGGAGAAAAGCGTAATCGCCGTTCCGATAACAACCTCGAGCAGAGAAAAGCCTGCAACATGAAACCTGAAACCTGAAACACTAGGAAAAAACCCTATACGAGAGTCTGATGTTTTTCCTCTTATGTTCCATGCTTCATGCTTCATGTTTTATGATTTGTGTTCCATGTTTTATGCTCCATGTTTTATGATTTGTGTTCCATGTTTCAAGCTTCATGTTTCAGGTTTTATGTTTCAAGATTAATTTGTTTCCGCGATTCCCGTTGCGGAAATTGTCACCGTTTTCGTCCGAGATGCATCGGAAGAGAGCGCGATGGTGATTGTCCCGCTCTGCGCCGTCTTTCCAGTGAGCCGCTGGAACACAACATCGCTCCCGCCCCCTTGGAGAGCGGTGGCAAAGATTCGCACGGTCGGGGGAAGTTCCTCAACGCGATTGTCGGGCGCCCCGCCAGAGTAGCTCCCCCCGCGAAAGAGGACCATGCGCCGCTCTTCAAAATGCACTCCGTACAGAGAGGCGTCTTTTGAGGAGAGAGCGAGAGAGCGGGCGCGCAGAAGGAGCGACAGCGCGGATGTGGCGCTTCCTTCAAGGGCCTTCTCGCGATTGAGACCACCAAAAACGCCGGTCGTCGCGGCTGCGATGATGGCGAGCACGGCAAGCACGATCACCGCCTCAACGATAGAAAATCCTGAAACTTGAAACTTGAAACTTGAAACATAGAGAAAGATTCCTCGACGAGAGTTTGATTCCTTTTTCTCCGTGTTCCATGTTTCAAGTTTCATGTTACATGTCTCAAATACTGTTCACGAGCGAGTATGTGGGTGTGATCATCGCCACGGCGAAAAAACCGACAATGACGCCGATGATGACCATGAGGATCGGTTCTATGATGGTGGAGAGGTCTCTCGTCTGCTGCTCAACCTCCGACTCATAGAAGAGGCCGACATCATGGAGCATCTCTGGCAGCTTCCCCGTCTCCTCACCGACACTGATCATCTCCGAGAGAAACGCGGGGTAGAGGGGCTCCGATTCGGAAAACACCTTCGCGATCGGATTTCCCTTCTCAATCGCCACAATCGCACGCTCCAAGACTGCCCTGTAGTAGACGTTTTGCACCACTTCGCCGGTAATGCGAAGCGCATTTATGATGGACACTCCGGCCGAAAGGAGGGATGAGAACGTCATCGCGGTGCGCGCTGTGTTCGTCTCTCGGACAAGACGCGAGAGGAGCGGAACGTGCAGAAAAATGAAGTCAATCGCCTTTTTGCCCGGGAGCGTACGCGAAGCGGCAAAGGTTGCCCCCGCGAAGGCGACGAGACCGATCAAAAAAGTCACCGTGTGCTGCGAGAGGAGATCGCTCACGAGGATAACTATCCGCGTTGAGAGCGGAAGATCAATTTTGAGTTCCTTAAATGTCGCCGTCAGACTCGGCACGACAAAGATGAGCATGAGAATACCCACGATGACCATGACCGTGACGATGATCGCGGGATAGAAGAGGGCGCCGCGTACTTTGCGCGACAGCTGGTACATCTTGTCCATCTGCGTCGCGAGTGCCGAGAGCGACTTCGCGAGCGAGCCACTCTCCTCCCCTGCCTTCACCATGGAAATGAAAATGGGCGGGAAAACGGTCGGGTGGAGCGACAGCGCCTCGGAGAGCTGCTTGCCCTGCTTTACGCTCTCCGCAAGCGCCCCGATGACCTTCTTCAACTGTTTCTTCTTTGTCTGGCGAATGAGTACCTCAAACGCGCGGGAGAGCGAGAGACCCGCCTCAAGCATCGCGCTTAAGTTCTTCGCAAACACGATCTTGTCGTGATACGACACGCGGGAGAGAACGGTCCCGAGGCGCCGCCAGTCAAACAACACGCGCTCGCGCACCAGTCCGGCAAAGAGAACCGACTCGCCCGCGTTGCGAAACCCCTGGTAGAGCGTGAATTTGTCCGGCGCCTCACGCTCGCCCTCATACGCGCTCCCGTCCGCCTTTTGCGCTTTGAATTTGTATTTCATAGCAATGATACGAATCTATAAATGATACCAATCTGCGAATGGGGCACGAATATGCGAATGGCTACAAATATCTTTTTTCTTATTCGTAGTTATTCGCAGATTCGGATTTGATTCGTTGATTGGTATCATTGCTAGTATCATGTTATTCGGACACGACGCGAAGCACTTCCTCAATCGTCGTGATGCCCTGCGCGCACTTGTACAGGCCGTCTTCTATCATGATGAGCATGCCCCCTTTGCGCCCCTCCGTCTCAATTTCTGCGGCAGTCCCACTGCGCATGATAAGCTCCTTAATCGCACTCGTAACCGGCAGCACCTCGTAAATGCCGACGCGCCCGCTGTAGCCGTCTTTACACTCGGCAGTCTCTTTCGGGTGGAAGAAAGGTATCTTCTCCCATGCAGCATCCCGGGGCACGACCTTCTCTTCTTTGAGTGCCGCGAGCACGCGGTCAAGGTCAATTGATTTTGAGAGCTGGGAGACGGCGGCCTTCGTGAGGAAGTACTTCTCTTTTGAAGAGCAGAGCTTCCGTACGAGGCGCTGGGCGAGGATGACATTGACCGTGGAGACGATAAGAAACGGCTCAATCTTCATGTCAAGGAGGCGCGGGATGGCGCCGGCGGCGGAGTTGGTGTGGAGTGTCGAGAGGACGAGGTGTCCGGTGAGCGCGGCGTTCACCGCAAGAGAAGCCGTCTCGTTGTCGCGGATCTCGCCCACCATAATGATGTCGGGGTCCTGGCGGACAAGGGTGCGCAGTCCTGCGCCGAAGGTGAGACCAATCTCGGGCTTCACCTGTGTCTGGTTCACCCGCTGCATCTGGTACTCCACCGGGTCCTCAATCGTAGAGATGTTCACCTGCGGCGTATTCAAAATATCAAGCATCGTGTAAAGCGTCGTCGTCTTGCCCGACCCCGTCGGCCCCGTCGTCAGAATCATCCCCGTTTTCTGCTTCATGCCCGTATGAAGGTGCTCAAGCCCTTCGCCGTGAAAACCGAGCGCTTCAAGGGTGAAGCCGGACACGCTCTCGCGGAGTAACCGCATCACGATCTTTTCGCCAAAGTAGATGGGAAGTATGGAGACGCGGAACGATACCTTCTCCCCGCCCGTCTCCACCTTGAACCGCCCGTCTTGGGGAAGGCGCTTCTCATCAAGTTTTAGGTTTGCGAGCACTTTGATACGGGCGCTCAGGGAGGCGGACGCCGTCTTCGGCAGAACCATCGCGTCATGGAGGATGCCGTCAATCCGGTACCGTACGAGAAGCTCGTTCTCCTGGGGCTCAATGTGAATGTCGGAAGCGCCCTGGAGTATCGCGTGCTTGAGGAGCGTGTCCACAATCCGGACAACCGGCAGGTCCTCGGCCATCTTCTTGAGGTCACTCTCGCTCACGTTCTCTTCCTCCCCCTTCTCCGAAAAGCTTTTGAGGGAGAGCGTCTCCTGCTGAATGATGTCGCCGAACTCGGCTTTGAGCGACTTCTGGTACTGGAGGAGCACTGACTTGATGGACTCCGTCGTCGTGAGGCGCGGGAGGATTTTGAGGTTCACCTTTTTCTTGACGAAATCAATTGCCGCCAGGTCGTCGGTATCAAGCATTGCCACCTCAAGAGAGCCATCGCTTCGGCGGAACGCGACGATGTTGTGCGTCCGGGCAATGGGCTCGGGGATGAGCGAGAGCGTCTCAAACTCAATCTTTTGGTTCCGAAGGTCAACGAAGGGGATGCCAAGCACGTATGCCTGCACACGCCGAAGGTCGTCTTCCGAGAGCTTGCCCTTCCCGACGAGAATGGCGCCAACACTTTGCTTGCGCTCGTCCGCTTCCTTCGCGGCCGCCTCAAAATCAGCTTTTGAGACAAGCCCTGAATCTTTCACAAACTCGCGAAGTTGTTTTTCTGCAATAACCATAAGGGGGAAGCTTGTAGTTGGTAGGTGGTAGGTTGTAGGTTGTAGGAAAATAGGAAAAGGGACAAAAAACCGAGGCGGTTCCAGAGTTGCTTAATTCTAACAGATTGCGGGACGGGAGTTCTCCACACAAAACCCCGTCCCGCTTAAAGCGGGACGGGGTTTATCTACAGTGGCTGGAGGAGTCTTTCCAGATTCCAGATTCCTAATCGAGGACTGCGTGGTCCGACGCCGTTCCTCCGGAGCCGGAGCACACGAGACGGTGTGTTGCGCGATTTGTGCTCACATCCCACGAACCGCTGGACGCCAAAGAATTCAGCATCCCAGCCGTAGATGCACTACTTCGGCAACCGACAGGGGCGTTCGTTGATGACCATACCATCGTTACATCCAGACTTGTGCATGATGAGCACGCATGTCGATACTTATCAGGCGAATATTCAGTGGCATTCCCGGTAAAACTAAGATCGGCTGTCGGAATTGGACTCCCACCAATCGCATCGAGATTAACGACCACTGTATTGGACTTTATCGCCGGGAAACAATCAACCCAAAGCCCCGTTTGAGTTCTCAGTTCCGTCAAGCTTGACGAGATTCCCCCGTGCTGTGCAGGAAGCACCTCCCAAATTGCCGGTCACGTTCCACGCGAGCTCAACAGTCCCTCCACTTCCGGTATCAACAACGGTCGCACTCTCCACCGAACCACCGGCAGTCAAGGTTGCTGTTAGGGGAACATTTGAATACTGGAGTGAATCAGTGGCGGATCCATTACCGTTCGTGCACGTTAAACCGAAATTCTGTGTCCCGGGAGACCAGGTGGTTGGGAGAGGGCCGATCGATGCCGTTCCTTGGGTCGGTTTTGTGCCGCTCCAGTTCCCCGACGCTGTACAACTATTTGCAAATAAACCTTTCCAGGCAATATCTGCATAAAAACCATCAACCCCACCGGGACATGATCCGCTGCAAGAATAGGATCTCACTTCGTATAAATCCACTATAGGTTTCGTATTAGCCGCAGTTCCCCATCCAATATCCACTTCAAACGGACTGTTCTGCGACGCGAGGACAACCGCATCAGTCATAGACACACCGCTTACGGCTGTCCGTGACGGAAAATTTCGCGCCGCAACCAACTTCACTTGTTCACGTGATGTTCCTTGCCCCCACAAAGAAAGCTCGTGATACGAGTCAAAGACAACACTGTGTGTTCCTACCGACTGCTGGCCATACAGTACAAGAGTGTACGGGTTGGGAATTAAGCCTGACGTTCCTCCACCGCCCCCTTGCGCAAACGCTGTGCTTATCCACTTGCTGATGCTTCGTACGAAAATGTCGTTCGCCTCCATGTTGCCGGTCGTTACAGAGTTCGGAGCGGTACTCCGCGGCGTCGCGACGCCCGCGCCGAAGTTCCCCTGCACCGTCCCGTCGCCGAGAATCGCGAGCGCAGAGACGCCGAGCGCTCCAAGCTTATCCTGGGCGGTGACGGAGACATTGATCGGCGCTGGGGCATTTACCGATGTCGGATCCGGCGGAGGCGGCTTCGTGGGTCCGCTCCACGCCGCATGGAGGTAGCTCACCCCATAGGTGATAAGAGCGCCGACCACGATTATCTTGAGCGCATTTATAATTTCCTGCCGAAGTGTGTAAGCCATGGTGTTGTGTTAATTATCTTAATAATTCTACAGGCAATGATACTAATCTGCAAATGATATAAATTAAAAATGCAAATATCAAAGTGTAAAATGACAATGTAAAATATAAAATCTGTCAGAGTTTCTTGTTATTTTTAATTTTGGACTGTCATTTTGCACTTTTCACTTTCAATTTTGCATTTATCCGTTCGTACCCATTCGCATATGTGCGTCGCGCACATTATTCTTTATGCAGTACCCGTATGAGCGCCATACGCTCCTCAATGTTGAAGTTTGTCGGCGCGCCGGCGCGCGCGCTGTTCGGGGTCGCCGCAACCTGCTTGATGAGCCCCATGCGCTCGCTCTTCGGCATCGCCATCGCCTTTACACTGTTTGGCGTGGAGGCAATCGCCGTGAGCACTTTCTCGCGCTCCTTCTCATTCAAAACCTCCCCGCCCTCAAATTTCCTCTGCCACAGGGGCTTTGCGAACACAAGAACGGCGATGAGTATGAGGAGGAACGCGCCAATAGCCGCGTACCACATCCTCCGGCGGCGCCGCGCCGTATCGTCTTCCATGTAGTATGAACTCAAGGGCATAATCATGTGTTTACTCCTCGCGGAACTTAACTTTTTGCGTTCGCACGTTGATATTAATCGTCTGGAAGCGGTCAAGCCCGGCGGCCCTCCCTTTGAGGGTGATCGTATGAGAGCCGCTGACGGGCGCGCTCGCAGAGAGCTTGAACTCAACGCCGCGGCACAACCCCCCTCCGCCGCAGAGATAATCCGCGGAAGTAAGCCTCATGGAAGAGTTGGAGGTAAGGGTGCCTTTGGTGAAGACGGGCGTCACGACGCTCTGGAGCTCGGGGCTCATTGACTCAATAGAGAGTGTCACATCGTCAAGGAAATCATTCTCCGGCACCACCGAGATAGTGGTCGGCGTTGAGTCCGCGCCCGCCCCAGCGACAAAGACAAACTCAATGTTGCTGGTCTTCGTGAGCGTAAAGTCGGGGGGGAGCGTGCCGATGGTTACCGTTCCGCAGGACGCACCAGCGCTTGAGCCGCCCGCCGACATCACCGTCACGTTCCCGCTCTTCACCCCAAGCGAGGAGTAGGTGCGGGCGTATGGGTCTCCCGACGGCGAGGGCGAGGTTGGAATGTCGGTACCGGCCCACGAGAAGGTATAGGGTCCCGCGGCGCCTGTTATGTTCGTCACATCCCACGTGACGGAATCACCGATATCGGCAATGAGGGGGCTGACGCCGCAGGTGACGGTCATCGCGGGAGCATTCGCTTCGTCGTCGTCGCTCGGGTCAAAGGACGCGATGTTTGCGGTATCGCCGTCCGTATGGCACCCGGGATCAAAAAAGTCCGCGAGTATATCCTCCGTGTCAGCATTGTCAATTGCATCCGAGCACTCGGGAAATTTGTCCACAACGCAAACTCCCCTGCAGCCGCCCCACTCGGTTACCCCGCCGCTCAAAGAACAGTCGGGGTCTAATGCGTCAATGCGACTGTCGCTGTCATTATCAATCCCGTCGGTGCACTCGGTCCTCGGCGTCCCACCCGTATCGCAGTCCGGATCGGCGGCGTCGGTCAGTCCATCGCCGTCGTTGTCAACACGGTCGTTACAGAGGGTCACCGGAGAGTTGAAAGGAGAAAAATCAAGCCAGCCAAGGATGTCCGCGCCCCACCCGAAGCCGAGCAACATGGAACTGTTGAAAAAATTCGGTCCGTAATCAAGCGTGTCCGCCGACTGCCGTCCGAGACTGATCCACCCGTCCCACCCGCCAAGTTTTGTATTCGGATGGAGCGCACCGCCGCAACCGTTCGCAAATACGGAGCACGCACGCGCCCACCCCGTGAGCTTCCCGCTTACGATGCGCACCTCGCAGGTGCCCGACGGGCAACCGCTGAGGTCACCAGAGGTAAACGAAATCCAGCCGACATTGTCGCTCCACCCGTGGCCGGAAAGAAGCCCTGAGGAATCCTTGGTAACTTTATAGTTTGAGGTCCCGCACGACCCGGTGTTCAGGCAGTTGAAACTCACCCAGCCCACATTGTCGCTCCACGCGTAGCCATAAAACTCGCTCCCGCTCTGCGCCTCCGTGGTCGCATTGAAAGAACCCGCGCCGATGAGTGCAAGCGCGGCAACAATGAGCACATAAAAAACTAAGCGAGAAAAAGACATTTTCTCACGCTCTATTGTACATCAGCGCCGCGCATCAAAACACGGGAGGGGGTGTGTATAACAAAATCATGGAAGGACCGTCTCTTTGCATCACCGCGAGGTTGAACCTCGCGGTGGGTCCACGGAGGCACGTTTCCTTGACAGAGAATATGCCCCTATGATAGGATGGGGGCTCCTGAAGTTCGCTCGCGAGGCGAACTCTTTTTTATTAAAAGAAATTAACGAATATGTTGAGTATAATTTCTTAACCCGCCTTAATTTTACCGCCGAAAAGATTGGATACTTCGGGAATATAGCTTATGTAGCAGTACGGTCGTCATTAAAATTATCTAGCGTTAAAAATTATGGCGGGTGATGATTTTTATAGTCGTTACCACTCCTTAAAAATCTATCATGTTTGACCTCAAAACCATAAACTCGGTCCTCGCACAGCTTGAAGACGAGCGGGGTATTCCGCGTGAGAAGATTCTGGAGGCGATTGAGTCGGCGCTCGCCACCGCCTACAAGAAGGAGTACGGCAAAAAGGGGCAGATTGTCCGCGCGAAGTTTGCTATTGGCACTGGCGCGACGGAGTTTTACCAGGTGAAAATCGTCGTAGACGAGACGCGCGTCATCGTGGAGAGGGAGGACGCGGAGGGCAACAAAGTCCGCGAGGAACGCGCGGAGGACGACGAGCGGGTCTACTTCAACCCCGAACACCACATCCTCATTGACGACGCGCGGAAGATAAAGAAGGATGCGGTTCTGGACGACGAGGTTGTCTTTCCGCTGGAGATGAAGGCCGACTACGGGCGTATTGCGGCGCAGACCGCGAAGCAGGTCATCATCCAGAAAATCCGCGAGGCGGAGAAGGTGTCGGTGCTTGGCGAGTACGGCAAGCGCGAGGGCGAGATTGTGTCCGGCACGGTTCAGCGTATTGAGCGCGGGACTATCTTTGTTGATATGGGACGCGCGATGGGACTCCTCCCCTTTGAAGAGCAGATCCCCGGGGAGCGCTACCGGCAGGGCGAGCGCGTGCGCGCGTACCTCTACCGCGTGGAAGAGTCGCCGCGGGGAGTGTTTTTGCGCCTCTCGCGCTCCCATCCGAAGTTCCTCGTCAAACTCTTTGAGATGGAGGCGCCGGAAATCGCAAACGCTGTCGTGGAAGTAAAGGCCATCGCGCGCGAGGCGGGCTCGCGCTCAAAGATCGCGGTTACGTCCAATGACCCGCACGTGGACCCGGTAGGATCGCTCGTCGGCCAGCGGGGAGTGCGCGTCTCAACCGTCATGAGCGAACTCGGCGGAGAGAAGATTGACATTATTGAGTGGTCGGCGGAGGAGAAAAAATTCATTGAGGACGCGCTCGCGCCCGCAAAGGTGCTGATCGTCACCATGCACCCCGAGGAGAAGTATGCGCAGGTTGAGGTCTCGCCGGAGCAGCAGTCGCTCGCCATAGGAAAGGGCGGCCAGAATGTGCGGCTCGCGGCGAAGCTGACCGGCTGGAGGATTGATATCCGGAGCGCCGGCAACGAGGGAGCAGGTGCTTTTGTAGAAACGGGCCCGGCATCTCAACCTTCCGAGAGTGGTGAGAAAAAGAAAGAAGGGGTATAATGTAAAAGGTAAATCTAATTCGACGCGGCGGACAAACCATATCAATGAAATGATGCAAATGGGGTCAGGTCTTCATTCGTGTCATTCGTTCTCATTCGTAATTGGTGTCGTGTTAATTTATTCGTTTCATTCGTACCCATTCGTATATTTGCATCGTGTACCATCTGTACCTTTTCACCATCTATGAATTTACTTCACGACATAGACCCGGGCACCGCCGAAAAAATGAATGTTGTCATTGAGATCGGCCGCGGCTCAAAAAATAAGTATGAGATAGACAAGGAGACGGGTATCATCGCGCTTGACCGCGTGATGCACACCGCGCAGGACTTCCCCGTTGACTACGGCTTCGTGCCGCAAACCCACTGGGACGACGGAGACGCGCTTGATGTGATGGTGCTCACGACATACCCGCTTCTGCCGGGGATACTCGTGCGCGTGCGCCCCGTCGCGCTCATGAATATGATTGACTCGGGAGATGCCGACGACAAAATCATCAGCGTCCCTTCTGACGACCCGCGTTTTGACGACATACGCGACCTCGCAGACGTGAACAAGCACACGCTCAAAGAGATTGAGCACTTTTATTCAACATACAAAAAACTGCAGAACAAGGAGGTGAAGGTGACCGGCTTTAAGGGGGCAGAGGAGGCGCGGGCGGCCTTTGTTCGCGCGCGGCGGCTCTATGAAGAAAAAAGAGTGGCGTAGGGCGGCGGCATCTTTTCTCCGTTCGTTAGTACCACCCCTCTGTGGACTTTACTTGCGCCAAAATGGTGTATACTGACGGGAAGAAACTTCACGGGTACGTGGAGAAAAAGTCGGTCATTTTAAAAATTAAAAGATAGTAAGGAAAAACTATGGAACACACAGAGAGTGGTACCGCGTCGCGGGTGTTTGTGGCAGGTATTCTTTCTCTCGCGCTCCTCGCAGCAGGCGCTTCATTCGCGGCTGCGCAAGAACCGACGGGGGATACGAGCACTACCGGTGGGACGGTTTCCCCAACCCCACAGAGGCAAGCGCCAATCCCTGCCATGCGGGAGGAGATAAAGGACAAGCGCGTGGAGGTCCGGGGCGAGATGCAGGATAAGCGGGTGGAGATGCAGAAAAAACGCACCGAAACACGTGTGGAGGTCAAAGGCATACGCGAGGACGCGAAAGGGGGAACGATGGAAGAAAAGAAGGCGGCTCGCGAAACGATCAAGGGCGTGCGGACGGAAACGCGAGAGTTTATGGAAGAAAAGCGGGGTGAGATGAAAGAGAAGCGCCCCGAACTGAAAGGAAAAATTGACGCGCGCAAGGCAGAGCGGGCGAAGGCGCAGCTTGAGAAGCAGGTGAAGCGATTCCAGGCCACCGTAGAACGTTTGGAGAAACTCGCCCTGCGTCTCGGCTCCCGCATTGAGAAGCATGCGGCAGAGGGGAAAGATATGGCCGAGCCGAAGGCGCTCCTTGAGACCGCGAAGGGCAAGATTGCGGAGGCAAAAACAAAGGTTGAGGCGATTCTTGCCGTCGGACATACGAGCGTGACGACGGGAACCGAGAGGGAGTCG
>VMFH01000024.1 GCA_007375925.1 Parcubacteria group bacterium Gr01-1014_72
GTTTGGGCCGCCGGCGACTGCACGGACGGCCTCTACCATCAGAACAACATCGCCGCGGGAGACGCGGTGCGCGCGCTTGAGGATATCTATCTCGCGCTCCACACGAAGTAGGTAATGAATAGTTCGACGTTACCCGGAGAGTGAGCCGTTGAAAATAGCTCTGTGAAGCCACAAAAAGGTGTCAACCCGCCGCGGCGGGTTGACACCTTGGGGCCCCGCTCCAGAGCGGAAAGGAGTGCATTGTGCGTATAGAAAAAGGCCATCCCGCTATCCGTCTCCGTCATCCGCCAACTGGCGGAGACGGATGGCGGAGCGGGATGGCCCTCTTGTTTTCTCCAGACAACCCTATTGTGGCAACTCGATGCACCCGAGCATCGGCGGGAGCGACTCAAGCGTCTCAATGCAGAAGTATGCGCCCGCTGCTAAGAGCGCGTCCCGTGTCCCGTTTCCGCGGATAATACCGACGCCGCGCCCTCTCGCCCGCCGCGCGTCCCACATGTCGGACGTGAAATCTCCGACAACGAACACTCGCGACGGAGGGAGACAATACTTGCGGCAAAACTCGCGAATCGCCGGCGCCTTATCATCAACCCCACCGACGACAAACGCACCGTTTTTGAGCTGTGGAATGCGCGCACGGTATGCCGCCACGACCATCTCACGTTGCGAACTCACGGCGCCGATTGGAATACCCTCGCGACAAAGCTCATCAAGCGTCGGCTCAACGTCGGGAAACGCCTCTGCTTCACTCGTATCCGATGCGCGATTGTAAATCGCGAAAAGCTCCTTGCGGGAAAGTCTCACGCCACGCCTCTCATAAAAGGGCATCCACGGCGGCGCGCACTCACAGAGGTACTCTACGAGAGGTGGACTCTCAAGAGAGCAGTGCCGGAACACAGCACACATTCCGCTATAGAGGAGTGGAACACTATTCATCAAGGTGCCGTCCATATCAAACACGACACCTACTTTTTCATTTCTTTTCATTCAGACCGCCTTTCTCATCCTCGGGAAGGATAGCACGAATGGAGAAACCCACAAGGATAAAAATCTGTCCGGTGAATCTCCATGTCCCACTAATATAGAGGGACGTGGAATCCTGCGGTATGGTGTG
The DNA here is from genome assembly GCA_007375925.1 of Parcubacteria group bacterium Gr01-1014_72. Lineage (GTDB taxonomy): Bacteria > Patescibacteriota > Minisyncoccia > Phycocordibacterales > VMFH01 > VMFH01. The sequence continues at coordinate 1,115 of VMFH01000024.1, forward strand.
ATGTATCGAACCATTTGCGAAAATGACGGTTTTTTGAGGGTACTCAACGATGTTTATGCACAACACCGTGCGTCTGCAAAACTTCGTACTGTAAAGGATTACGACGAAGTATGTATTCAATAACCTTACCGTGCCCTACAGTGTTGGAAATACTGTGCTCCTTTGCAAACTGTAAAATTCGGGATTCAGCAACAGCAACCTCCGACGGGCCATTAACCATACATTCGACCTCAAAAGTACTGAAACCAAAATCCGTTTCATCAAAATCCAGGTGAAAATCTGCCTTCCGGTAACTCTCTCTCGTGGTAATGATAGTGGCAAATTGCTTGTACCCCGCGTCAGCAAGCGCATTTACTAAATCGATCCCCACACAAGAGAGGCCCAGTGCCGAAATGATCTCTCCGTCGGTCTCAAGCTCCTGGTACTGGTCTGTGCGACGGCTACCGATTTCTTCCTGATTCAAAGGAACTTTGAGTTCAAACCGCCCGTCGCGAGTCCGAAGCCAGTAGTCCCGACTGGTGAGGGAAAAATCCGTTGTATCGTGATAGACATCAGTAAAAACCTTGCGGCCTATAAAATCGGCGCCTTTAATCAAACGTTCTTTATCTCCCTTCCGCAAATCAAAATTTTTCTCAACTTCAATCATTTCTCACTTCACAATATAAATGTGGGCGGTATAGGAATTGCACCCATTGCCTCCTCGACGTCAACGAGGCGCTCTGCTAAATGAGCTAACCGCCCCTCACCCAGAAAGCACGCCATAGTATCTATACTACTTCATGCTCCCCGGAAGTAATTCAAACAGAAAGGACTCCGGATTTCAAGACGCGCTCAAAAAATTCTTTGTCTTTCTGATGCGTGAGGAGCTTCACGACACGCTCTTTTGCAACCCATCGTGCTTCCGGGTTTTCGGGGTCGCGCGGCTTGAGCGCAATCTCGGCGGTCTCAAAAAGAAACATCTCTATCTCCTTCCATTCAGTCTTGTCTTCCCCACCGTTCTTGCCGATGCGAAACCGCTCGTAGGTTCTAAGTGGTCGCACTAACGTCAACTCTCCCACCCCCGCCTCCTCAAAAATCTCTCGCCGTGCCGCCTCTTCGGCTGTCTCACCATCATCAATGTGCCCTTTCGGAAGCGACCACGACGTACCGTGTTGGGACACGACGAGCACCTCGCCCGCCCCGTTGAGCACCACCCCGCCCGCTGACTTTGTTTTTTTCATCAGGTCAATTGAGAAAATCATACTTCACCTCATTCGCTCATTCGCTCATTCGCGCGAATGAGCGAATGAAGAAGATGCCGGGAAAAGTCAAACCAAAATACTGGCGATTTACCGCCAGAGTACGAGAATGAGCGCAGTGACGGAGAGCGCGATAAATTGATGGGTCGCATTGAAGAGAAAAAGTTTCAATGGCTTTCCTTCCCACAGGTACCCTCCGGCAACAACTGGCAGGAAAAATCCGAGCCAGATCCAAAACGCAAGCTCCAGTGCGCCCGCTGCGCCAGCCGCCTCAAACGCAGCCGCCATATGGGCGAGGACGAGCGATAGAAGGAGGGTCCCGATAAAGCCGAGCGTCATCGCCTTCACGGGCGTCATTGACATCCCCTTCATGCTCTCCATTGTGATACCCGATAGCCGCATCCACGTCTTGCCGAACAGAGGCCCGTACCACAGCGCCCCGATGATAAAATTTGCCACCGCTGCAATCCCAACCGTCATATAATTTATAGAAAATTCCATAATTTTTATGTAACTGCTAATGCCGTAAGTATAACAAAACTCGCACTAATTATATGTAGTTGTTGGGTATTCTTAAGGTGTAAGCGTATGAGAAACCTTTATTTCTTCAGGCAGGAGTAAATAAATGCTGGCGGGATATTGAAAAGAGTAAATCCTAGGGAGACTTCATCGAACACGTTTTCCAAATCTTTTTTTGCCTTAAGAGAGTACTGGAATTGAATGAATATGCCCTGTGGCGACAATGTACGATATGAGGCAGAAAGTAAGGCATGTGTATCATCCGGCGGCATGTTTGCCAGAGGAATTCCTGAAGTAATATAGTCTACATTTATTCCTTCCAAGTATTTCCCCAGATAAATCGCGGGGTCATTCCGTATCGTGAGCCGCCTGTCGTCTATTTTTTCGAGTTGTACGCAAAAATCTTTGTTTTTTTCAAATACAATAAGACGGCTGTCCTCTCGCATATTGCGAAGCAATACTCTTGTAAAGCAACCCGAGCCCGGACCCAGCTCCACGATAACTTTTGCTTTAATAAAATCAATCGGCTCAAGCATTTTACGAACGAGAAAACGCGAACTTGGAGTAATGGATCCAACTTCTCGCCAATTCTTTAGAAATTCTTTTATAAATAAAACTTTCTCCATTTCCTAACTGGCGGAGGAGGTGAGATTTGAACTCACGAGGGACTTTCATCCCTGCCGCATTTCGAGTGCGGTGCCTTCAACCACTCAGCCACTCCTCCCTATTGAAACACTACCACTTTTTGCGATTTTTTCAAAAAATGCTATATTCTTTAAGCTTCTATTTATTCTTTTCTACAAGCTAAGAAGCGACTAGCTACAAGCTAGTTCCGGCCCCATCGTCTAGCCTGGTCCAGGACGCGTCCCTTTCACGGACGAAACCCGGGTTCGAATCCCGGTGGGGTCAAAACGGAGTTTTGAACACTTGCAAACGAAAAATGTTCGTTTGTAAGAAATTTAGAAAAAGTTCTCTCATCTCCTGGGTATGGTAAACAGCAGAGTGGTGCTGTTGACAACGTGTTGTGTGACGCTTAATCTTTTAAACATGCTCACGACTAAGACAATTAAGACATGGTCGGGATTTCCTGCCATTACTCACCATTCCTCCTAGCACCGAGAGGTTCGCTCTGTCGTTCTTCACGACTCCGCCTCTTGGGCGGATTTTTATGAGTTGAAAAAGAACTTTTATGCAGATACATGCAATCAAAACAAGTGTATTTCGCGAAGGTGAGCATCTTGTTCCCTTCATCGCCCGCTTCATCAAACACCTCCCTGAAAAATCCATCCTTGTCATAACATCAAAAATCATCGCGCTCGCAGAACGAAGAACGAAAACTATTGAGAGTGTAAAAACAAAGGAGCGATTGATTCGAAAAGAAAGCCAGTTCGCCATTTCAACAAAGTACGTCTGGCTCACCATTAAGGACGGCATGGTCATGGCCTCAGCGGGGATTGATGAGTCAAATGCAAACGGCAAGCTCATACTCCTCCCGAAAAACAGCTTCAAAGCGGCGGGGCGCATCAGAGGAGCTCTCTGTCACCATTATCGAGTGAAAGAGCTCGGTATCCTCATCACTGACAGTAGGACAATGCCTCTGCGTTCCGGCGTTACGGGCGTCACGATCGGCTACGCGGGATTCAAGGGTCTGCACGACTATCGCGGCACTCCCGATATTTTCGGCAGAAAGTTTCGTTTCTCGCAAACAAATGTTGCCGATGGCCTCGCCGCGGCGGCAGTCGTCCTTATGGGAGAAGGGGCCGAACAGAGACCTCTCGCACGCATTCAGGGTGCGCCGGTGGAGTTTTGTGATAGTATTGCACCGACAGAATTATTGATAAACCCTGCTGATGACATCTATCGACCGTTTTTTAACTTTCTTCCCAAAAAACCATGGGAACGCAAAAAAAAGTAATTCTGGGCATCGTCGGACATCCATCGTGCGGCAAAGATACCGTGGCGGAGTACCTCGTTAAAAAGCACGGGTTCGTGTACGCCTCAACGAGCGACGCAATACGCTCGTACATGAAGGAGTATAGTATGGGAGAACCGCTACGCGAACGGATGGCCGTCGTCGCGCACGAACTTCGGAAGCGCGAAGGGGGTGATGTCCTTGTGAGACTCACTCTCGGTTTGAACAAAGGGGTAGAGAGGATTGCAGTCGGGGGTCTCCGAGCGGTGGCGGAGGCGCAGGCACTCCGTATTGCAGGTGGTAAAATTATTGCAATCACGGCGCCGATTGAGGTGCGGTACGAGCGTGCGCGGAAACGCGGGCGGATCGGCGAAGAGTCGTTTGAACGCTTCAGGGCAAATGAGGAGCGGGAGTCGGCCAATCCCGATCCAAATGCCCCGAACGTCAACGCAGTCATTGCACTCGCGAACATCACCATTGAAAACGTCGGGACACGAGAGGAACTCTTTAAAAATATTGACGATGCTGTCACACCACTCCTCCAAGATTAACGCATGAAAATTCTTGGTATAGAAACAAGTTGTGACGAAACGGCGATCGCGCTTATTGAAGGAGCGGGATCAGTCCGAGAAGGCACCGTAAAGATTTCGGTGCTTGGGAACGCCGTCCACTCGCAGATAGAGGCACACCGCCCCCACGGCGGGGTTTTCCCGATGCTCGCAAAACGCGAACATGCAAAAAACCTCATTCCCATCCTCCGACAGGTGCTTGCCGAAGGGGGTTTTCTCACCTCCCACCGGCTATCATCCTCTGAAAAAATCTATTCTAATGTTCTTAAGAACATTAGAATAGATTTGTCACATATGTTAGAGCGGGAACAGGAACTTTTGAAACAGTTTGAGAAATTCATACCGACGATTGAGAAACCTCCGATAGATGCAATCGCGGTCACGGTCGGCCCGGGACTTGAGCCGGCGCTCTGGGTCGGCATCAATTTCGCGCGTGCACTCTCGCTCGTTTGGGATACTCCCCTCATCCCCGTCAATCACATGGAAGGGCATATTTTCTCTGCATTACTAAAGAGAGATATTCCTTCGGCTCTTAATTCTTCAAAGCTACCAGCTATCCCCCTACGGGGGATCTCCCGTAGGGAGACAAGCTACCAGCTACAAGCCCTCTCCCTCCCCGCCCTTGCCCTCCTCGTTTCTGGTGCGCACACCGAACTGGTGCTTATGGAAAGTTGGTTTGCATACAAAATCCTCGGGCAAACGCGCGATGATGCCGCCGGAGAGGCCTTCGACAAGGCAGCTCGTATGCTCGGCCTCCCCTACCCCGGAGGCCCGGAAATTGCGCGGCTTGCGGAGCGGGCACGGGCGGACAACCTCCCCCGTTTCCACACACTTCCTCGACCGATGCTCGCTGCGGCAAACTACGATTTCTCATTCTCCGGCCTTAAAACAGCTCTCCTCTACACACTGAAAAAGATACTTATATTAGGAGAGATCGAACGGGCAGCACTTGCCCGTGAGTTTGAAGATGCCGTCATAGAAACCCTCGTCGCAAAAACGAAAAAGGCAGCCATAGAATGCGGCGCGAGGAGTATCATTGTCGGGGGCGGCGTTAGCGCAAACAAAACACTCCGGGAGCGCCTCGCATCATTTGCGGATACGGAGCCGACGAAAAGTGCGCAGTTTGCAATACACTTCCCTGAAAGGGATTTGTCAACTGATAACGCCCTTATGATTGCCCTCGCCGGCTTTATTCATGCGGAAAATGATCTCAAAAAACGGAATCTCCAAGGCAGTATGCCTCTCAAAGCACAGGGGGTTATGCCTTTATAGGACATAGGACAACTCTGTTCTCAAAGTCAGATGTCCTTTAGAATGTCCTTTATGCCCTATGGTTCAGTGGGGCTCTATCGGTCAAATATACCGATGATTGTGTCTATGATTTCGTTGATGCCCGAATAGACTGCTTTCGGCACGGCAAGAATGGCCGCGGCGGCCCCTTTTTGACGGCTCGTTTCCGTCCTAGTACTACCTGTAGCGACAGATTCCGTGCCATTACTTGCTGCGTCTTCAAGCGTCACAACTCCCTCTTCGGCCCCCAGTTCGGAACTGTCAACCTCATCTTTAAGGGATTTCTCTATATTGAGGAAGAGCTGGAGACGAATGACATCCGCAGAGTCGTTCGTGAGACTTGCCCGAAGCGGCGTAGTAAGAAAATCACATGAAACCACAAGCTCACGGAGGGTTTCGAAGTTTGCGACCGTTTTGTTGCTCACTCCGGGGGTAAGTGTGAGCTCGCGGCCAGCCTTCTCTTGAGGGCCAGACTTTGAAACGGGCCGGAAGTGGTAGGTGGTTGAGGCTGTGAGGCCGAAAATCGCGAGGCCGTGCTGAAGGGTGGTTGTGCTGATCTCAATACTGGAAAGCGGATACCCGAACTGCGGCGGCTCTTCGGTGCGCAATGTCGGTGTCGTCGTGCCGTACACCACGCGACCCGTCGCGGGAATGTTCGTCCTCCATGTGAGGAGCGCAATGCCGGGCGCGATCTCCACAATGCGTTCGTCAAAGAGAGTTACAACTCCCGGCCCGATACCAGACATGCTCTGAAGCGTTGTGATGATAGGACCGTTTCCACCAACTCCACCGCCTCCGCCGCCTGAGGGTTGTCCACCTCCACCTCCCGGCGGTTGCCCGCCACCTCCACCACTCTCACTCTGAGCAACGGCGAACGAAACTGTGGCGCTGGTACCGTTTTGATTTGAGACGGAAAGAAGGTACGAACCGACAGAAATTGACGGAACAGTGAAGTCCAGCGAACCATCTCCTTTGGGAGATAGGTTGGCGATTGTCGTCGGCGCACCCGTCGCAGGCAGGAGGTTGATGCTGTTGACTGCGAGAAATCCTGTCCCAACTACACGAATTGATGTGCCGACAGGCGCCGAATTCGGACTGACGCTCGTCACAACAGGCGTAGCAGAAGAAACCGTTCCATCCACAATGGAGAAGGTTCCGTCACTCTCATCTGAGACGGCTACGTGCGGATTGAGTGAGATCCTAATCCGGTAGCCGGTTGCTGCAGGAACATCAACCGGAACGAGCCACTGGAGCGCCGTGGTATTTTCGGCGGGAACGCGGGCGATAAAGAGAGGTGTCGCGGCATTGGGGCGAACAAGCTCTACGACAACGTGGTGTCCAGTCGCTCCCTGCGATACCCACGAAACTGTAGTGTTCGCACCCTTCACGAGCGTCTCCCCACCATTCGGCAAAATAAGACGAAGCTGTGGTGTCCCGCCTCCAGGAGGAATCGTCCCATCCGTTATCTCAAACGGTACAGTGCTCTCCGCAAAAACCGATGGCTTCCCCTGTACTTCAAGCCGGAGACGGTATCCGGGACCAAGAACCGCATTATTCGGCACAACCCACGTTGTGGAAATGTTTGCCGTGGAGAGGATCCCGAGCTCATGTGCCACAGCACCATTGCGTGTAAGACGGAAAAGAAGCGTCTCGCCGTCAAGGTGCTCCGTCAGCCACCGTGCCGTCGTCGCTTCTCCCCGAACGAGGGAGAGGCCACTGTTATGCGTAAGAAACATGATGCGTGGCGTCGGCTCCACAACGGGAGGATTTACAATGCTGAGGGGCGCATCAGAACCATCGCCGCGGCAACTTATAGTTCCGGACTCGCCTACCGGAACGCACTCAACAAAGAACGTATACTGGCCTGCGGGAATATCAAGCGGAACGGCAAACGAGGCGCTCGAGACGGCGGCGGTCGCGGTAAAGACGCGACGCGAGAGACCGGCCATGTCCCGCGACTCCAGGGAACCGTAAATCGCCCACATAGATGGAACGTTCGTGGAACCCCAGCTCGCCGTATAGGTCAGTCCTTTGGTCAACGTGCCTCCATTTGGAGCAATGAGCGTAACGGCAGGCACGCTTGGAGTCGTCGTCGGCTCCACAACATCAATGTGCGGGTTTGAGTAGTCTGAAACACAGTTCGGCTCATTCGGCGGTGCGCAGGCGGAGATATTGAAGACATAGCGACCGGCAGGGATATTGGGAATAGCGGCGGTGAAGCTGGTGGCTGAGGTGGGGAGATTTTCAAAAAGCGTGAAATGAGACGTTCCTCGCGGATCGTGCTCAATGAGGCGACCGGCAATTTTCCAATCAGCAGGAACATTTGCGGTGCTCCATGAGAAAAGAACGTGCGTGCCCTTCGTGACGGAGACGCCTTCAGGGGCGAGGACAGAGATGGAGGGAGTTGGAGGAACAACTGGTTTGTCGATGATGGTGAAATGCCGATCGCTTGCATCATCAACACAGTTCGGCTCATTCGGCGGTGCGCAGGCGGAGATATTGAAGACATAGCGGCCAGCGGGGACATCGGAGGGGACAGTAAATACTTCTGCGGTATCGTCACCCGTTGTGTTGAACAGGGTGCGCACAACGCCGGTCAGGTCATATGCATTGAGTCGGCCAGTCACAATCCAGTTGGCGGGAATGTTCATCGCTGTCCAGAGAGCGGTCACGCTGTCTCCTTTGGTGTAGGTGTCAGTGCCGTTTGGAGAAACAAGAACGACGCGAGGAGTTGTATTCGGAGTACCGTCAAAAACGCTGACCGGCTTGTCGCTCGCATCATCAACACAGTTCGGCTCATTCGGCGGTGCGCAGGCTGAAACAACAACCATGTAACGGCCAGAGGGGATGTCAGTGGGAACGGTAAACCCTACGGCAGTCTCACCTGCAGTCGTCAGAAAGACGCTTCTGACAATACCGGTAAGGTCGTAGGCATTGAGGCGAATCGTGACGATCCAATTGTTCGGCACATTTTGTGTTTGCCATGAAGCAGTGACCTTGGAGCCCTTCACTAATCCTTCGCCATTGTTGAGGGTGGTGAGGGTGATGGAGGGAGTTGGAGGAACCACTGGTTTGTCGATAATGGTGAAATGCCGATCAGATGTATCATTAAAACGTGATAAATACCGATCGGACAATGCCTGTAGTGTCATGCGCGTTGATTCGGCCAGTCACAATCCAGTTGGCGGGAATGTTTGAGGCTGTCCATGTCGCCGTTTGGCTGTCTCCCTTGATATATATGTCTCCGCCGTTCGGAGAAACGAGAACAACTCGTGGGTCGAGATTCGGCACACCGTCCGTAACCAGCACAGGTTGTTCGCTCGCATCGGAAACACAGTTTGGCTCAGTGGTCGGCGCACAGGCATCAACAACAACCATGTAACGGCCGGCGGGAATGTCCAACGGCACAGTAAAGGTCGCGGCAGTTTCAAATGCGGTAGTGGTAAGAACGGCTCGCGCGATACCTGTAGAGTCTAAAGCGTTGAGGCGAACAGTGAGAATCCAGTTGTCAGGAACATTCTCGGTTCGCCATGAAGTAGCTACCTGTGATCCCTTTGCCAGACCTTCGCCATTGTTGAGGGTGGTGAGGGTGATGGAGGGAGTTGGAGGAACCACTGGTTTGTCGATAATGGTGAAATGCCGATCAGATGTATCATTAAAA
>VMFH01000025.1 GCA_007375925.1 Parcubacteria group bacterium Gr01-1014_72
CAAAGATTTTCTGCTCCTCTTTCACGGCGCCGCTTCCCGACGTCTCAAGAAGACGCACCCCCCACTTGATGGCATTCGCGGGCGTGCGCAACTCGTGCGCCGCAACGAACACGAACTGGTCTTTGAGCGCAATGACCTCCTTCGCCCGATCCGCTTCCTTCCTCCCCATATGGACCACTTGCTCAAATGCGTTCACAATGATATAGGCGACGACGAGAAGAAATGCCGTCAAAAAAATTACGATGAGCGCGACTATCTGTGAGTCGGCATAGCGCTCGGCAATGCTGTAGGTAAGTATGATGGAAGCGATGATAATCGCGCCCATGAGGAGGAAAATAAACTGCGGGCACGACCACACCGAAAGCCCCATGTCCCGAAGCTCTGCGCACTGATGAAAAATGTTCAGGTGGCGAAGGAACGAGTTTTCTTCTTTTGAACCGTCTGTTGGTGAGGGACGCATAAACAAAGTATACCGCATACAGCGGCCGTGCATTGTGCACAGGTCTGCTACTCTCCAACACAACCCTATGGTACAATGGGACGCAAATTATAAAACATGAAGCATAAAACATGGAACACAAGAAGAAAGGCATTAGACTCTCGCACGGGGTTTCTTCCTAATGTTCCAGGTTTCAGGTTTCAGGTTTCATGCCGAAAAGGCTTCTCTCTCATTGAGCTCCTCGTTGTCATCGGCATTATCGCAATCTTAAGCTCAATCGTTACGGCAGGATTTCGCCTCGCGAAGGCGAAAGCGCAGGACGTAAAAGCGCGTGCGACACTCAAGAGTCTGCAGACAGCATTCACCGCGCTCGGGGGTGATACGGGATTCTGGCCCGGACGGGAGGCCGCGGCCGGTGCGCCGGACCCGCAGACAATTGACCTCGTCAGGTGCGGGGCGGCGAACAACGAGGTGCAGGACTTGGGCGACCCACAGGCGGGACTTGTCGCGACGAGCGGCGACTACCCCGGCTGGAACGGCCCCTACATCTCCACCGTTCCTCCCGACCCGTGGGGCGCCAAGTACTTCTTTGATACTGATTACGATATCCCGCCAACCGGCGACAACCAGTTCGGAGCCGCCATCGGCTCATACGGCCCGAACGGGGTCGGCAACAACCTCTATGACAGTGACGACATCATTCTCCTGCTGGCGGCCGCAACGTGCCCGTGAGAGCTGAGGCTCCACAGCCTTACGGCCGTGGCTTTCTGCGTTATGAGCAAAAGTCCGCTGTTTTGGAGTGCCGTGCGTCTAGAACTCATTTCAAAAAAGTTCCAATAAAAATATGGTAAAGCCAACATTGAACACCGCGTTCCCGAGAAGGAGCGGAAAAACAATCTCCCCAAACCGGTAGCCGACGAGCGCGAGCGGGATGACCGCTATCTCGTTCGGAACAGGAGCAACCGCCGCAAAGAGAAAGAGGAGGAAGAGCACCATGCGGGGGTGGTGGCGGTGGAGGGAAACAAGCTCGTGTGACAGCGCTTTTTCAGACGCGGTCAGCACCAGGTGTCTCCCCCCTTTCCCGACAGCGTAGGCCAGATAATCAGAGAGGGTAACTCCGAAAACAATGACGGCGATGACGATGGGGAGTGAGAGCCCTCCGGCGAGCATGAGCGGTACAAACGCGGCGGCGGGCACCGGCACCGCGAGATTAAAGCCGCTTATAACCGCGATGACGAACACCCCGACGTACCCAAACTCTGCCACGAGCTCTCGGAGCACCTCGTGTTCACCGGCAAATTGCCCAAGCCACACCGCTCCCGCCACCACGACGATAAGCGCGATGAGGCGCAGGATGAGTGAAAACCGCATCACTGCATTCTAGCGCGAACCGCCCCGATTCGCGAGAGGGAGAGGGCCTCACAGATCCAGATTGCGGATAATGTCGGCGTCAATCGTAGCGTGATTCTCCTCCCGCCGCGCGCCCCACACCCGAACCGCGTCACCGACGAGGAAGCGGCTGAAGGAAACGGGGAGACGTTTCTTATTGAACACGCTCGCGTCGGCGGGGACTTCAACCGTAAGCTCCTCTCCCCCAACGGTAAGGATGACTGATGTAGGAAGCGTCTGCCCCGCAATGCTCTTCACAACTCCCTCGAAGTTTCGCGCCCGAAAGAGACCCATATCCTGATACACTGCCACCCGATCCGCGGCAAGCGTCTTGGTCGCAAAATTGTATGTACCTATCGCCTCAAGAATGCGCTCCCCGGGGACGAGTGCCCCCGGAACGATACGCAGTGACCCTTTCTGAATCACGCTCGCGGACGTCAGCGAAACCTTGATTGCAGAACCGTCCTTGAGTTTGAGCGTGAAGCGGTACTGTGCCGGTTCCACGCCATCCACAATGCCGGAAAAAACTGCCGCTTCTTCCTGAAGCGACCAGTTGGTGAGCCGCTTCGCCTGAACACCGAGCGTGTCAGAACTTACGAAGAAGTCGCCTTCCGCACTCACGATGTCGCCGACCTTGATATCGGAGACGCGAGCAAAACCCCCGTAACGCCTCTTTACCTCCGTGGTGGAACTCGTCGTAATCGTCCAGCGAACCGAGATGCGTCCGAAGTTGCTGCGCGCAAAGAGCGTACGGCCGGCAAGCTGTATCACCTCAATACCCCGCGCAATCACCTTCCCCTCGTTATCAATGTGGATTTCAAGCGTTGAACCGACGCTCTGCGGATCAGTCGTCTGTCGCAACACCTGCGCCTCCGCAGGGAGAGCTGCGGCAGTCCAGAGAAAAATGAGCGCAGAAAGCAGAAGTTTGATGCCCATAACACCCCTCTTATATCACAACGAGAGGATTCGGAGAAGGGCTAGGGGAAGGCAAGGGCTTTCAGCCGATCAATGTTTTTCTTGTCGGGACCGAGTCCGTCGTACCCGGGAACTTCAGTGATGAAGGGGATTGAGCGAGTCTTCGGGTTCCGGAATAGGAGCCGGAAAACTTCCTCTCCCACCTCACCGCTCCCGATGTTCTCGTGTCGGTCACGAAGCGAGCCCGCTGCGTCGCGGCTGTCGTTCACGTGGATACACTCCAGACGAGCGGGACCGATGAGTTCGTCAAAACGTTTGAGTAGGGTGTGTAGTGCTTCCTCCGTCCGGAGGTCATACCCCGCCGCATGAAGATGACAGGTATCCAAACACACCTTGAGGCGCGAGTCCCCGACATCGCCAATGATCTTCCCAATCTCCTCAAATCGCCGCCCAATTTTGCGATTGCCGGCATTCTCAATAATGAAAAGAGTTTCTTTCGGCGTCTTTGCGAGCACTTCGTAGATGTTTTTTATGAGAACGGGATAATTTTTGTGCGCGCCGACTTTCCCGCCATCACCGTCCTTAAACGAACCGAGGTGCACGATACTCCCCCGCACCTGCATCTTCCCCGCGGCGGTGAGTTCCGTGATGAGCGCTTTTTTTGAGAGCGTCCCGACGCGGCCGGGATCCGAGAGGTTGATGAGGTACGAGGCGTGGAAGTACACGGGATCAATGCCTGCTTTTTTCCTTGCAACGCGAAACGCTTCCGCGTCTTCGGGAGAGATCTTCGCCGTACCCCACCCGCGGGGCGACGTGGAAAAAAGTTGGAGCGCGTTGCCGCCTATTGCAACAACACGCTCCACCGCCTTCACGTACCCCCCCGCCGCCGATATATGAGCCCCAATTATTGCCTTCATGAAAAAAGTATAGCACGCTCGGGGTTCCGGTTTTGAAATGAGTTCTGGAATCCGATCTCGCCCGAAGGGGAACATTGAAGTATACTCCAATCATGTCGTTTATTCGCATCCAAAAACATCTCTCTCTGCAAGGTCTCTGTTCGCGGCGGGAGGCCGAGGCGCTCATCAAAAAAGGGTGCGTCTTGCTGAATGGCAGGGTCGTTCGCGAGATGGGAGTAAGGGTGGACCCGTCCAGAGACATCGTGACGATTCTCCCCGCCGCCAGAAGAAACGCGGAAGAAAAAATGAGCGTGATCGTGAACAAACCGCGCGGCATCGTTTCTTCGCGGGAGCGCCGCGAAGGAAAGACAATTTTTGAGATTCTCCCGCAATTTCAAAAACTCAATGTCATCGGGCGGCTTGATAAGGAGAGCGAGGGATTGCTCCTCCTTTCAAACGATGGCGTACTGGCACGCGTCATTACCGGAGAAGAACATACGGTTGAAAAGGAGTACGCGGTTACGGTGCGCGAGCGCATCACCCCCTCCAAGCTTCGCGCGTTTGCAAAGGGGATGCGGCTTTCGGATGGTCCGACCCTCCCCGCCCGCGCCGCCGCGACGGGAACGCGCTCCTTTCTACTCACGCTTCGCGAAGGGCGGAAACACCAGATCCGGCGCATATGCGACATGATGCGACTCACGGTGGTTCGCCTCTGCCGTACCCGCATCGGTTCCATTCGCATCAACAAACTCGGGACGGGCGCATCCCGTCTTCTCACCGACAGAGAAGTGTCTGATTTGAAAAACACGGTCGCAAAATAAGGGTTGGCTTCAGAGATGCCAACCCCATTTGCACTAGGGAATTAGATTTCCCACGTAAGCTCGTCTTCCAACCGCGTTACCTCATCAAGGCCGCCATTTTGTATGAAGTGCTCCACACACTCAAACGGTGTCGGATCGTGGTGGACTTCTTCACCTGTCACCCACTTGTTAAAGGGGCTCAGCGCTTCGGCGATGACGAATTCGTTGTGTATAACAAGTTGCTCACGTGCAAAAGCATGATTTTGCATAACAACCTCCGGTTCAAATTAGACCGCATCTAGGACACAGTATACACCTTTTACAGAAGCAGGCGTAGCTGTTTATCCACAGGGCTGGCGGTACCCCCCATGAAACATTTACGATTCGCCTTTCACCATACAACAAAACTACTTTCTTATTCGCGCGCCCGCCTGCCGGACGGGCAGGAATAAGAAAGTAGTTTTGTTGCGCTCATGCTTATAACGACTACTGCCCTTCATTCGCCGCGAGAAGGTCGGCGAAATCTTTCTGCACCTGCTCCAATTTCGGATCTATGATGAGCTCGCAGTATTGATTCTGCGGGTTTCGTGCGTAGTAGTCGCGGTGGTACTCTTCCGCCGGAAAGAATTTCTCAAGCGGCACAACCTTTGTCACAATCGGCTTCCCGCCCTTCGCCGACACGGAAAGTTCCTTGATAAGCGCCTCCGTCTCGGTGCGCTGTTTGTCCGTCGTATAAAAGACTGCGGAGCGATACTGTGTCCCCACATCCGCCCCTTGCCGATCCTTGGTCGTCGGGTTGTGCGTTGCAAAAAATACCGTAAGGAGATTGCGAAAAGTAATCTGCGACGGGTCAAACGTAATCCGGATCACCTCCGCGTGCCCTGTCCTCCCGCTTGAGACTGCTTCGTACGTGGGATGCTCGCTCGTCCCGCCCGCATACCCGGGCGCAACCGACAGAACCCCGCGAAGCATCTTAAACACCGCCTCGGTGCACCAGAAACACCCACCGCCAAACACCGCTGTGTCTGTCTTTTCCATGAGAATGAAAATCACATCAACCGAACGTAAAGGTGAAGGCGCGGAAACCTGCGTTCTTGATCCTGATTTCTATTGTGTGTTCACCGGATACAGTATCGCGGATTAGCTTGTAGAGCCGCTCGTCTTGCACGCTCACGCGGCTCTCCGCGGCGGAAACATCCTCCCCCGCCATAGAACCAAGCGCCTTGCCGTCACGGAAGATTTCAATCTCCACACCCTCCTCCGCGCTCGCCACCATGTACACCTCTTTCGCGCGGTATCTGAATATGATGCTCGCCGAACCGGCGCTCTCAGCGTACTCGGGAGTGATGCGCCACGAACCTCCGAGGTAGAGTGTGTTCCGTTCAATGGTCTTCGGGAGAAAAAACATCTGCTCGCCCGCAGAACCGCTGCGCCCGTTGCCGAGAAGCTCGTTACGATCCGCCCCGAAGTACACTTCGGGACTCCCGACGCGTGGCGTAGCATCTGCGACTGACGACACAGGCGCTACACGACGCGCCACGGGCGGGGGGAATCCGAGCCGCACCGAGCGCTCTTGAAGCGCCGCGAGTATCGCCGCCTCGGTCTCGTCGTACCCGCCCTCACCAATGTGGTCATACACGACGTACCCGTCAATGTCTATCAAGTACTTCCGCGGCCAGTACTGGTTGCGGTAGGCCCTCCACGTGGAGTAATCGTTGTCCAAAACAACCGGGTACCCGATACCGAAGTTCGTCGCGGCTTTCCGCACATTCTCAATCTCCTTCTCAAACTCAAACTCCGGCGTATGGAGCCCGACGATGAGAAGTCCCTGGTCTTCGTACGCCTTCCACCAACTGTTGAGATACGGAATGGTGCGCTGGCAGTTGATACAGGAGTAGGTCCAGATGTCCAGGAGGATGACCTTTTTCCCGATGTGGTCGGCAAGGGTGAATGGATCGCTGTTGAGGAAGCCGTCCGGCGTTGTGATCTCCTTTGCACGCTCATACCGCCCCTCCTTCTCCTCCTTCGTGAGGGCGACATCAACCGGCGTTGCCGTGGAAGCACGCGGCGAGAGTGGCCGGCTTTTCTCCAGATAGAGAATCGCGCCGATGACGGCGATGAGAACAAGCGCGGTCAGTACGTTCCTCATAATCGTACCGAGAGTTACAACGATTCGCGGAGGAGAACGCTGTTGAGGAGCTCAAAATTGGCGATTCGTGACAAGTTGCCCGTGAAGATGAGGATGCCGAGAATAACGAGAATGACGCCAAAAACGATGTTGATGTACCGCGCCGCCTTCGCAAACTTTCCGATGAAGCGGTTGGCCTCGCCTGCGAAGAGTCCGATGAGAAGAAACGGGATCCCGAGTCCAAGCGCGTAGGCAAGGAGGAGCCCGAAAGCCGAGCCGGGGTGTGTCGCGGCAAGTCC
>VMFH01000026.1 GCA_007375925.1 Parcubacteria group bacterium Gr01-1014_72
AGCAGCCTCCTGTGCCAGAGCGTCGCGAAGCTCTGTAGCACACTGATTTTTTTCCGAAACGAGGGTGAACATCTTCCGTTCCGCCTCCCGCTCCTTCTGCTGCGTTTCTTCCAGGACCTTTCTGAACCTTGCAAGCGAAGCGGTGAGCTCCTGCTCCTCCTTTGAAAGTGCGGGGAGTTCCTCCTCAAGCTTCACTTTTTCCGCCAGAAGTTCTTTCTCGTCGGGGAGCGTGGAGCGCTCGTCTGCGCCGCGCGCGCGGTGCCGCTCAAAGAGCGCTTGAATCACTTCGCGGATGCGCTCTATGATGCCCCGAAGCGTCTTTGTATCACTCGTCTCCGTTGCCCCCGCGCACTCCTCAAGAACACTCTCGACTGTCTCCCGAAACACCCGAAACGGCACGGGGGCTCCACCCTCTGCTGCGCCGGTGCGGGAAGCCAGTTTTTGCAAACCCGCAATCTCTCCCTCAATCCTGCCAATACTGCGCTCAAGCCGCTGACGACGCACAGCCGCCTCGCGCATCCGCTCCTCAATTGAAAGTAGCTCCCTGCTCTCCCGCGACTGCCCCGCGGATGAGGAGAGTATGGTCTTCACCGCGGAGAGCTCAAGTTCAAGCGATGCAAGCCGCGTCTCCGGAAGATGCCGTTCCTCCCGAAGCGCCTCGCGCGCGTGCTTCATGTACAACTCCTCGCGCCTGAAGTATTCCAGGTACAGATGCTTCAACTCATCCTTCATCTGGAACGCCCGCTCTACTTTCTCAACCTGCTTCTTCAGAAACTTGACGTGGGGCGCGAGCTCTTTGCACAGCATCCCCACCGCAGTGATATTTTCTTCGGTCTTCTCAAGCTTCCGCTTCGCCTCCTCCTTCTTGTACTGAAAAACTTTGAGTCCGAGTGCATCCTCTACAATCGCCCGCCGCTCCTTGCGATTCGCCGAGAGGATGCGATCCGCCTCCCCCTGCGAGATGATGTGGTGTCCCGAGACGCCGATGTGCGCCGCCCCGAGGAGCTCCAGAATGTCTTTGAGCCGCACCTGGCTGCCGTTCACAAGGTACTCGCTCACCGCGTCGCGGTGAATGATCCGCTCAAGCGCAACTTCTGTGAAATCAATCGGAAAAACATGGCTCGCATTGTCAAACACAAGCCGCACCGCCGCGCGATTCGCCCGCGGCGCGTCTGCGCCACCGTTCCAGATGAGGTCTTCGGTCTTTTTTCCACGAAGCGATTTAATGGACTGCTCGCCCAGAACAAACTGGAACGCCTCGGCGACGTTTGATTTGCCGGAGCCGTTCGGACCGACCACGGCGGTGATGTGTGTGTTAAAAAAAAGCGCCGTTTTTTTCGCAAACGACTTAAATCCCGTAAGTTCAAGACTTTTCAGGTACATCCGCGGGGAAATTATACCATGTCATTCTAAAAATCGGTCAGCGCCTGCCCCACCCCTTCGCCTTGAGCGCCTTCTCTGCAGCATCCTGCTCCGCCTCCTGTTTTGACCTGCCGCTCCCGACTGCCACCTGTTCACGGTCAAGACACACCGCAACGGTGAAGTGCTTATCGTGATCAGGGCCCTCCTCGCCAACGACCTTGTAGGACGGCGTGATCCCGGCAATCTCCTGCGCCTGCTCCTGGAAGTGACTTTTTGAGTCAATCCAGGCGCTCTTCGCGATGATGTCGTCAATGAGATGAAAAATGTGTGCGGCGATAAAGCGCTTCGCCGCGTCGTACCCCTGGTCAAGGTAGAGCGCCCCGATGAATGCCTCAATCGTGTTCGCGAGAATGTACTGCCGCGCTCGCCCCGTATCCTTCGCCTCACCGCGCGAGAGGAGGAGGTAGTCGTTCATTGCAAGCTCGGATGCGACTTCGGAGAGCGTTCCGGCATTCACGAGAGCCGAACGGTACGAGGTAAGATCTCCCTCGGTCTTCTCGGGGTAGCGGGCGTAGAGGTACTCGGTAATTGCAAGCTCAAGCACCGCGTCGCCCAAAAACTCAAGCCGCTCATTGTGGCCGGTCGGGAGACCCCGATTCTCATTGATGTACGAGCGGTGGGTAAAGGCCTGCCGGAGTAAATCCTTGTCCAGAAACGAAACACCGACATGTTTCTCAAATGACTCTAAGTCCTTCATAGGGAATGAAAAATGTAAATCTAAAAGTGAAAAATGGCGGTGTAAAATTTGAAATTATATCTGCGCATGGTCATTTTGGATTTTGGATTGTCATTTTCAATTTTTATCTTTCAATTTTAAACTTCCTAGTAGGTTCACCGCCTTTGTAATAATCGGCAGAATATCACTGTAAAAATTAAGGTCAACGATGTCTTTGAGCTTGAACCATCGCGCATCATCCAACCCTCCGGTCGTCCCGAGGGTCAGATTTTGGTACGACGCCTGTCCGAGAAAATAGTGCACCTGCTTCCTAATTTTCCCAAGCGCGGGGTCAGACGCGACATACTCATTCGTCCCGAGGTCCTCCAGAATCGCAATCGGCACGCCAAGCTCTTCCTTGATCTTCCGCACTGTCCCCGCCTCCACCGACTCCTCCGGTGTGATTTTGCCTTTTGAAAGCGTCCAGTGCCCGAAGATGTCGTGAACGAAGGCGAGGTACGTCTCTCTCCCCTCCTTCGCAAACACCACCGCTCCGCCGAGCTTCTGTATCGGCATTTTTTCAAACGGGACCTCCTCGCGTTTATGCCGCTTCGGCCCCTCATCCTTCCCCGGCTCGCCGAGCTCTTTGTACACGGCGCCTAAGACCCCGTTCACAAACTTTCCGCTCGTCTCACCGCCGAAGGTCTTCGCGAGCTCGATCGCCTCGTTGAT
This sequence comes from Parcubacteria group bacterium Gr01-1014_72, assembly GCA_007375925.1. GTDB lineage: Bacteria > Patescibacteriota > Minisyncoccia > Phycocordibacterales > VMFH01 > VMFH01. Next base: position 2,810 of record VMFH01000026.1, read on the forward strand.
CGCTACCTTCGCCGGCACCTCGCGCTTATCCTCAAAGAGGAGTTCAAAGAGACCGATGCGAAGAACGTTGCGGTCAACAATAGAAATTTTCGGAAGTGGCCAGTCGGGGGCGGCCTTGCCGATGATGGAATCCAAGTCACTGCCCTTCTTAAGAACATCGCGAAGAAGGCGAGACATGAAGGAAGTATCGCCGATGCCCGGCGCGAACTCGCGCGCGTTGCGAAGAAGCGCCTCCTCTCCCTCCTTCACGCCCGACTTCCCGTTGAAGTCAAGCTCAAAGAGAGTTTGAAGTACAACCGAACGTGCAAGGTGACGATGAGCCATGAAAACATTTCAAAAAACCTACTTCCCAATTTCTAGTCAATGCGGAACTCCGGAGGTTTTCGTATTCACTAGAAACCGCGAAACGGGCTCCTTCGCCCCTCTCGCCTACTTCGCGGGAACACGCTCCGCCTCCCGCGCCTTTCGTGCTTTCTTCTCAACCTTCTTCATGACATCAATCACGGAGCGAGCACGGTACGTCCCGCACGCGAGACACACGCGGTGAGGCAGTTTCGCCGCGCCGCACTTCTCGCACGGCGAAAGGCGCACGCTCTGGAGAGCGAAGTGGGAGCGCCTGTTATCGCGGTGCGACCGCGTTGCGCGCATGCGGACTACCATACAAAAAGTGTACCGTATCTTTCTACATCATGCAAACTGGTGTACAGTGTTCCCCTGCCCAAAGATGATACCTCGCAATGTAAAGTTAAAATTCAAAAGTGAAAAATGACAATGTAAAATCTTTAAGTCTCCCGAATTTATCTTCCTGCGTTCTATAATTTTTCACTCTACACTGTCACTTTTCATTTTTAGATTTACATTTTTAACTATCTTCTTAAGAAACGTACGGCGGTGCACCGGAGATAACCCGTATCGACGAATTCGCCGATAGTGAAGCGCGGTCCCATAGCCTTTGTGAATCTCAAATGAGTACTTCGGGTAGCGGCGCGCGAGGCGGCGCATAGAGCGGTCGCGGCGCACCTTCGCCGCGACCGCGGCGAGCATGATGGGAAACTTCGTCGCGTCTCCTCCGATGATTGTCTTTTGGCGCGTAAATGCCTTCGGCGCTCGAAGCGCGCCGTCCAAGAGCACTTCACACCGCTCCGGCGCCACTCGCAGGCGCAGAAGTGCGCGACGCATCGCGATGTTCACCGCCGCAACAATGCCGCATCGGTCAATCGTCTGATTCCCGACGAGCGCAACTGAAAAACGGAGCAGTCCCTCCCGTGCCGCCCTGCGCATTGTTCGCACAAACGCCTCGCGCGCCGCTTCGGAAAGTTTTTTGGAATCCTTGAGTCCCCGGAAGCGGCGGCGCGCCACGCGAAGGCGCCGCCGCTTCAACACAGAGACGCCAACCGACACGGGCCCCGCCAAGGGCCCCCGCCCCGCCTCATCAATACCGACGACAAACCGCCGCGAGAACACGCTCATGGGAACCTACATCGGCGACGCCTCATAGATTTGGTTGCTGTAAGAACCACCAAACGCCGTGCACCACGAACGGCTGTCAAAAAAGAATCGCCAATTCTTGACCCCGCACCGCTACGGATGAGACGTGTTTTCAAGCTGAGTGACAAGATCATACTGAACAACGCGCGTTAAGAAGTTCAATGAATGTGAATCCGGACTCCCGCTTCGTGCGACGCAATAGGGGGAGGGTGCGCGGCGGCTTCGGACTGTTTGAAACGCAAAGAGGCATCGTAATGCAGCAAACATTATCACGTAACAGAAGGAGCTTCAGAACCGGGAAGCAGAGAATTTTCTACTGGTGGCCGCGGCGTCCCCGAACCAAAAAAAATGCGCGCAAAAAGTATGATCGCGATCACAAGACTCAAACCGGCAACGCCAAGGAGGAGAATGTTCGCCTGTTTCGTATCCTTCACAATCCCGATCTTGAGGAGCCAGCGAACTACGCCTGGCGCGGTATCCGCCTGCTCAAACCTGCTGTACTGACGCATCGCTTGTTCTTCCTCAAATTCAACGCTCATGGTGGTATTATGTGCTAAGTTATTTTATAGGGAGTAGTATAACACACCTCCAAAATGAAAAAAGTGGTACTGCGAAACCCCCTGCCTGCTATAATCCTTCCTATGGTGCCGACCCCGCTCCACAATCACAGCCACTACTCACTCCTCGCGGCGCTGCCGAAAATCCCCGAACTGGTTGCTGGTGCGAAGGAGCGCGGCTACAGCGCGCTCGCGCTCACCGACCTCGGCAATCTCTATGGCGCGCTGGAGTTTTACAAAGAGTGCCGTTCAGTGGGGCTCCGCCCCATCATTGGCGTTGACGCTTTCCTAGCCATGCGGACTCGTTTTGACAAGGAACCCCGCATAGACAACAAACGCTCCCGCATCATACTCCTCGCGAAGAATCTGGAGGGGTACAAAAATCTTCTCCGGCTCGTTACGGCGGCACACCTTGAGGGGTTCTACTACAAACCCCGCATGGATCGCGAGCTACTCGCGGAGCACCACAAAGGACTCATCGCCATTCTATCTTTTTTCACGAGTGATGTGAGCGAGGCGCTTGCGCGTGCTGACGAGACGCGCGCAGAAGAACTCCTTGCCTCCTACAGGGCGATATTTCCGGAAGATGCTCTCTACCTTGAGGTAAAGCGCCAACACAAAGAGCTTGATGAGACGCTTGTTCAGGCTTCTGTCGCGCTCGGAAGGAGAACCGGCACGCCGCTCGTCGCGGCGCATGAGGTGTACTACCTCAAGCCGGAGGATAAAGAAGCTGTAGAAACATTACGCCTCATCAACTCGGCGGAGGCGGCGGATCGGCGGCGGGAGGAGGATGAGGCCGATTACTCGTTTCTCACTCCCGAGGCGCTGTGCGAGCGATTCGCCGACCTCCCCGACGCGCTTCTGAACACGAAGCGCATCGCAGATGCATGCGCGCTGGAACTTCCACTCGGCAAGTGGGTCTTCCCCGCCTACAGGGCGCCGGAGGGGCGGACGCACGACCAAGAACTCCGCCGTATCGTGTATGAAGGGTTCGCCCGCCGCAATTTGAAAGAAACGCCCGAACTCCAGAGCCGCATTGAGTACGAGCTCGCCGTCATAACACAGAGAGGATACGCGCCATACTTTCTCGTCGTCGGCGACCTCCTCCGCGAAGCCCATGAGCGGGGTATCTTGACGACCATTCGCGGCTCGGTTGCCGGTTCCCTCGTTACGTACCTCGCCGGCATCACCAATGTACATCCGATTGAGTACAAGCTCCCTTTTGAACGGTTCCTCAATCCCGAACGACCGTCGCCGCCCGACATTGACATGGACTTCGCCGACAACCGGCGCGACGAGATGATTGAGTACACGAAACAGAAGTACGGGGAAGAGCGGGTGGCACAGATAGGCACCTTCGGCACGATGATGGCGCGGGGAGGCGTCCGCGACGTCGCACGCGCACAGGGCTTCCCCTACGGCGTCGGGGACCGCATCGCCAAACTCATCCCCTTCGGCGCGCAGGGGTTCCCCATGACGATTGACCGCGCTTTGGAAGAAGTCGCCGACCTCAAGGTTCTGTACAAAGAAGACGCTGACGCGAGGCGCATTATTGATATGGCGAAAAAAATTGAGGGGTGCGCGCGGCATATCTCGGTGCACGCCGCCGGTGTCGTCATCGCGCCCGAATCCCTCGCCGAGTTCGTGCCGCTCCAGCTTGACCCGAAGGGCGGCAAGATCATCACGCAGTACGACATGCACGCAGTTGAGGACGCCGGTCTCCTCAAGATGGACTTCCTCGGCATCAGGAACCTCGCGATTCTCGCCGATGCCGTGGCGCTCGCCGAAAAACTTGAGAAGAAAAAAGTGGATATAGAAAATGTTCCGCTCACTGACGGAAAAACATTTGAGCTTCTCGCGAAGGGTGAAACAGCGGGACTCTTTCAGCTGAACGGCAGCGGCATGACGCGCTATTTGAAGGATCTGCGCCCGACCGACAT
>VMFH01000027.1 GCA_007375925.1 Parcubacteria group bacterium Gr01-1014_72
GCTAATTTGCCTCCGGTAGGAATCGAACCTACATAACTGGCTTAGAAGTCCAGTGTTCTGTCCATTGAACTACGGAGGCGTCAGGCGAGTCGGGCGGGGAAGAGCGTTGCTCTGTCCATTGAGCTATGGGGACAATCTTGTCAGGCGAGTCGGGCGGGGAAGAGCGCTGCTCTATCCATTGAGCTACGGGGGGCTCGACCGACACCAATCACGCTACCGCGCGGAGCGCGACGGGTCAACAAAGGGGAGCGGCGCGCGGCGAAGTTCTTGGAGCCGCTTCGCGCGCTCCCCATACTCTGAAATAACTTCCCGGAGCGCCACTTTGTCAACCGATTCCACAACCGCCTCTCTCGCCTTTTCTGAAACGAATGCCTCACCGCGGCTAATCTTCTGGTACATGTAGAAGCTCCAGCCCGCAACGAGAACCGCCAAAACCGCAAATACCGCAATGATGATGTTCCAGTCGCGATAGGGGTTGCGCTCCGAAGCGTACGCGAAGGCGTTTGCACTTTCGCCTCTGTGAAAATAACCCTGCAGTTTTGTGATGAGTGTATGCAACATAATAATCATATAATCATAATACTCTATACACCTTTCAGCTGGAGCACGGTGAATCGAATGACACCCCGCCACAGGGGGGTAGTGTCTCCTTTTTTTCCGATGGCCTCTTCTCCGATACTCTCAAGAGAAACCTGCTCAAACGAAATGTGGAGCGGAAGTGTCTCAAGAAGCGAGAGGAAGTGGAACACGCTGCGACCGCTCCCCTTCACCTCTACCGTCAAGCGCACCCCCTCGGTGAACTCCCCCGCCTCTTTTGAGGGCGTCCCGCCCTGCTCAACATTTTTAATGGATGGAATAAGATTGTTTTCCGTCGCGAAGGTCTCAATGAGGTTGATGAAATTCACAATGCCGTCCTCATCAACAAAATACGACGCGAGAGACTGCCGCAGAAGAGCCGTCTCGGCGAGCGTTTCCTTGATTGCGGCTATCTTCTCCTCCTTTCGCGAGGCCACCTGTATCTTTCCCTGCAAGCTGCTCAAATTTTCATTCTTCTCCTTCACCCGAAGGAAGAGGAGCGTGTATGCCCCCGCGGCGAGTACGTTCGCGAGGAGCGCTGCGGCAAGGAGTATGCGCGTTGATCTGGAAATTTTCATTGTTTCTTTGGCGCGACGAGTTTGAGACCCAGATTGAAACTGATATCCGTCTGCTTGGCGAAATTTGAGATGGGAAGATTCACTGCGCTGAAGGCGCCTGTCTCGTGCTCAAGCTTGCGGGTAAAGAGGAGAAGACTTTCGCGAGAGGCCGCCCGTCCTGAAATATCCACCGTCCCGCCGGAACTCCCCGCTTGAAACATGAAACTCCGAATCGTGAGGTCGGAAGAGCGTTTCCCCGCAATCGTTTCAACTATTCCACGGATACCAGCCGCGCCTCGGGAGCGGAGCGTCTCAATTTTGCGCTTTGTATCAAGGAGCGCCGCGTCAAGCGCATTCGCGTCGCGGAGCGCGAGCGCCTTTTCAAGCGAGGTGAGCTCCCAGAGAGCTGCGGCCTGCCGTCCGCTGGAGAGGAGGTATGAGGGTACAAAGAGGAGACTCGCAACGACAAAAAGCGCACTCACAAAGAAGAGGGACACGGCGGCAAGCCGGAGACGGTACTCCAGCGTCAGGGTACTGCGCTCTTCCTCTGGCAAGAGATTAACCATGGTGGTACGCGGGAGCTCCCATCGCAGCGCCGATCGCGCCGGCGTAGTCAAGCGAATCAAGGTGCTCAATCGGCGGAATGTAGTCGTCAAAGTGCGCGAGGTTCGTCCACACGTTGCCGACCTCTACGGGAATCTTGAGCGTTCGGGAGAGGTACTCATCAAGCGAGAAAAATGCTCCACCCCTGCCCGTGAGTACGATTCTTTGGACGGCGTGACTCTCGCCCCCCTCGCGTTGGTGCGTTTGCCAGTAGGTGAGCACCTTGTTCGCCTCGTCCTTGATGGCAGAGAAAATGTTGGTGAGGGAAAAGAGAATCTCCATGTTCCTCCCCGACGAGGCGTACCCGCGCGACTCGCGAATCTGCTTCGCCTCCTCGCGGGGGACCGAGAAGTGTTCGGCAAGCGCGTCGGTAATCGCCGAACACCCGATCGTGGAAACGGACGCGAAGCTGACGCTGCCGCGCGTCACAACGGAAAATCCGGTTCTCGTCTCGCCGAAGTGAATGATGAGCGCAGTCCCAAGAAAATTATTCGGAATGAGCGAGCGCGCACATGCCTGCGATTCCACCTCAAATGAGAGCGGGAAGAAACCCGCCAGAGAAAAGGACTGGAGGAAATCCGAAACGACATTGTGGGGCATCACCGTAACTGCCAGATCGGCGTGGGCGGCATGGAGGCGCGGGTCGCCGGCAAGTGGGGAAAAATCAAAAACTGCTTCGCGCGCGGGGAGCGGCACGTGCTCCTCAAGACGAAACTCCAGCGCGGCGCGGAGATTTCCTGCCGCGGCCGCGGGGAGCGCGAGGGTGAAGAGGTACGCCTTCTCCTCGGGAAGAGCCGCCACGAGAAAGTCGCTCTTCACCTCCCGCCGGAGTGTCTGGAGCGCGCCGACGAGCGCCTCCTTCTTCGCAACCGCGCCTCCCGCGAGCGCGTCGGGAGGAAGAGGAATAGTTCCGAAACAGCGCGGGTTCGGGAGTCCTCGCCGCCACGAAAGCTCAAAGTAGCGAATGGCGGTGGCGTCAAGGTGCACCCCGACGGCGTTCATGAGAAGGAGGCGCGGCGGCGGGAACAACTCAAAGAAGCGCCTCCGCAGAGAGGAAGATTCGCGGCCGCGTAACATGACACTGCCCTCGTGCATACACAATTATGACAGGAGCGTTATCGCACCCTTCGCCATTCATTATATACCATCTCGCGAGCAACTCTATCCTCACCTAACTCTATATCTTTTCGAGGTACCTCTGTAAAATAATCGCGGCCGCCGATGCGTCAAGCATGTCATTGTTCGCCATAGGGCGTCCCGCCCTCCGCGGGAGTCGGAGCCCCGACCCCCGACCAGGGTCTGGGCGTCGGGGCTGAAACCGCACGGCCTCCTCCGAACTCCAGTACTCCTGCTCAAAATGAATGGGGAGGCCGGTCGCCTTCTCAAGCGCATCCGCAAAGGCGCGCGCCTTGGGCGCGATTGTGTTCTCCCGTCCGCCGAAATCACGCGACTCCCCCACTACAATCGCGCCGACGTTTTCTTGCACGCACAGCGCAGTGATTGCCGGAACGAGCGCCTTATCGTTCGGCAGAACGGTTTTCGGAAACGCCAATCGTCCGCCCTCATCCGAGAGCGCGATGCCAACCCGTTTGATTCCATAGTCAATTCCTAAGTAGCGCATAAACTAGCTTGTAGCTGGTAGCTTGTAGGAAAGGGGTCAATCGACAAGACGGTCATTGTAACCGAGCGAAATCAGTTTTTGACACGCGCTCCACACATTGGGCGGAATCTCCTGCGGTATCTGAAAACCGCGCTCTCCGTACACCTTTATTCTTACCACGTCTCCAACAATACCATTAATAATCGCCTTTTTTGAAATGTCTGCCGTCGGATATGCTTCATACGAAATCTGCGGTGACGCAACAACGACCTCAATCTCCGGCCACACTTTCCGGAAAGTGACGAATGTGCGCCGCTCCATATAAGGCTTGTGTGCGGCAATGACAATCTGCGGATTATATCCGCGACTCTTGAGCAGCTCCTTTGAAAAAAGAATGTTCTCTCCCGTATTCGTTGATTTGCTCTCCAGAAGAATCTTGTCGGCGGGTACTCCCTTGCTTCGCACGGTTTCCGCAAACACTTCCGCTTCCGGTTTCTTCCAATACTTCGTCAGTCGACCGAATGCACCCGAGCAAACGACAAGGGGCGCCCATCCTTCCATGAAAAGTTCCGCAGCCCGCTCGGCAACCCTCGTATCACGGCTCCCCAGTGCGATAATACAGTCGGCTTTTTTGAGCTGGTGATGAATAAGATGGTACTCCCAAACCTTTTTCGCCAATCTGTCTATTTCCTTCTCATTCGAGGCCTTCATACATCTTTGGTATACCATACAAATTGCTCTCGCGCCCGTATTTGGTAGGATGTGATTACTGGGAGGAGTCGGATAGTGGTTTATTCCAGCGCACTTGAAATGCGCCGTACCGCAAGGTACCGTGAGTTCGAATCTCACCTCCTCCGCAGATTGGACACTAACTGCCACTCTCAACTTCGAAATCGCAATCAAATTAAAGGTCATAAATTATTCACATAACATTATCAAAACAATGAACAAACTATTTTTAAGCATAATTTTACTTTCGGCATTAGTTCTGCCTACTCTCGGTCTCCAAGCCGTAGCTCCCTTTGATGGAAAGTTAATCGCACTGGACGCAGGACACGGAGGAGATGAAATCGGAGCAGTGAATACCACCTACAACCTATTGGAGAAGGATGTGAACCTTGAGGTAGTAAAGGTATTGCAAGCCAAATTAGAAGCCGCAGGCGCAACTGTGGTACTCACCCGTGAAGGAGACGAGACAATTCCGACTCGCCGAGAACGCATACAAATTGCCAAAGCAAAGTGCGAGGCATTAGGGAAAGAGTGTGATGTGCTCGTGTCGATACATCATAACGGCTCATCCAACCCAGATACCGATGGCACGCTTGTGATTTACAACGAGAAGCAGGATAAGCCGCTTGCACAGGCATTGCTTAATTCACTTGTCTCAAAGTTGGGCACACAGAATCTTGGCTTGGAGAACGGCGGCTTCGGCATTACGGTCTTTGGTCATCTCGTATCAGCATTGACCGAAGGCTACTTCCTCACCAACAATTCGGAAGCCGAACAGTATCTGTTTGGCACACGAAAAGAGGATGAAGCGCAAGCAATCTTCGATGGATTGGCTTCATACTTCTCAAATCCTCCGAAGAAGGGGGGAAGAAAGTAATCCGCATTGCCAAATTGCAAAGAATAGAGTTAGCAAAAGTGGTTCACTGATGTCTTGGTTGCGCTGGATGTCCGAAGCACTCATTAGAAAAACTTGAAATTGTCAAAGATTCAGGGCAAATCCGAATTCATTTTTTTGGGGGAAATTCCGCCGCAGGCGGGGCAAAATTGGTTCGGACTAATTCAATAATAAATCGAAGTCTGGAATATTGAGTGGGCCGTCCTGTTTCAAAACTTCATGCTCCATGCCACTGTGCTACACTACCTTCATGGAAAGAGCTGTTTTGCTGCAACTCGGGCTCATCGCGCTCGGCGTCGTGGGCTTCGCAATCGCCTACTACATCCGACGGAAGAAACGCCTATATGCGCCGCTCACCTGTCCCCTCGGCAGCGAGTGCGATACCGTCATCCACAGCCGCTACTCAACCATTCTTGACATACCGGTGGAGCTCCTCGGCGCATACTACTACACGCTCATCACACTCGCCCACACTGCCTTCCTCTTCTTCCCCGCGCTAGGAACCCCTTTTGTAAACGCGCTTCTTCTCGGGACAACGACGACGGCCCTCGCCTTCTCCTTCTACCTCACCGTGATTCAACTCATCGCGCTGAAAAAACTCTGCACCTGGTGTCTCATCTCCGCCACCATCTGCGGAATAATCTTCTTTATGGAGCTTTTCGTATCAGGTCTCACCCTCGCGGAATTTTTTGAAATTATAACTGCCTCCAATTTTTGAAACACTATGGAACCCCCACAGGAACATCTTGAGTGGGAAGCATTTGAGTACGAGCGCGTCACGCACAGCACGGACTGGTACATCGCTGTCGGAATCATCGCCGGTTCCATCGCCGTCGGGGCGATTATCACTCATAACATTCTCTTCGCCGGCGTTATCGTACTCGGCACCTTCGCGCTCCTCCTCTACGCACGCCGCCCGCCACGCCTCGTATCGTACAAAGTGGAGGAGCGCGGAATACGGATCGGGCAGACATTCCATTCGTATGAAGACGGTGAGTCGTTCTGCGTGTGGGAGGACCGTACCCCGCCGAGGCTCATCGTGAAGCGAAAAGATCGGCTCATGCCGCTCCTCGTCATTCCGATTGCCGAGGTGGCTCCCTCTCTCGTCCGCGAGCGGCTCCTCACGGTACTGCCGGAAGAGGAGCTCCACGAATCATTCTCGGAGCGGCTCATGGAAACGCTCGGGTTTTGACGGAAAAGCTTTCAGCTGTTAGTTTGTAACTGTTAGCTGTAAGAAAGAAACTCCTCCTTGTCGTTCAATGGATAGGACACTTCCCTGCGAAGGAAGAAATGCAGGTTCGATTCCTGCCAGGGAGATAGGAGTGAAGGGAGTGCGCTTCTGTAGTTCAATGGATAGAATATCTCCCTCCGAAGGAGGTGATGCAGGTTCGATTCCTGCCAGAAGCATAAAACGAACGCAGTGAGATTTGTGCTTCTGGAGCACGCAAACTGCTTTGCGTGCGTCAGGAATCGAACGCCGGAGTCATGTTTTGCCAGCAGGCAAAACAGACGAGGCGGTGCCCAGTCCCGATTTCATTTATGAAATCGAGGATCCCGACATTTCCGTCGGGAGCCGAGGAGCGCGGCGGCGCGACGAGAGCCGAGGGAGATACTCCCGCCAGAAGAAAAATAAGCAGGTCAGGCGGGACGGGGGTTAGGCGCGAACGGTGGAGTTTATGAGCGCCGCGAGCCGAGACTTCTTCCTATCCGCTCTCCCGCGCGGGATAGCGTGAGTCTTCGCCGCCTTATCAAAAGCTTTGTACACG
>VMFH01000028.1 GCA_007375925.1 Parcubacteria group bacterium Gr01-1014_72
TCGGCGTGCCTAAAGAATTCTTCGGCAAGGGCTTGAGCCAAGAAGTAGAAGAGAAAGTAAAAGAAGCCATTAGAAAATTAGAAAATTTGGGATGTCAAATTGAGGAAATTTCACTGCCCAATTTTGAATACGCTCTTGCGGCTTATTACATATTGGTTCCCTCGGAAATATCCTCAATTCGCGCAACCTCGCGTTGGGACTTCCCTTCAAGAAAGTGAAGTCTGACCACTCTCTGTAAAATGTCCGGCAAGCGCACAATGGCGGAGATGAGGAAATCTTTGTCCAACTTCTCCTCGCGCGCTTTGCTATCCTCCTCCGGCACAAGCTCCAGAAACTCCTCGGGAATGTCGGCGCGCAGTATCCTCTCGCGCTTGCGCTTCTTATAGAACGTAAAGCAGGTGTTCACGAGAATCTTGTATCCCCATGACTTGAAGGAGGCGCCCTCCTGCGGCGTGAAGGTGTGCGCGTTGAGGTAAATCTTCACGAACGTGTCCTGCACGATGTCCTGAAGCTCCGGCCGGTCCCCAAGGAGGTGCCGCGCCTTACGGAGGAATGCATCTTCATACCGCTCCACGATACCCTGAAAGGCATTCGGGCTCGTCCGCGAACGAGTAAGGACTTCCTCGTCGCTACACTCGGCGCGAACTGGGGATTCTACTGTTGCGTCATCAAGAAGCATCATGGTCGGCAGTATCCTCCCGCGCACGCTCATGGCTCTCATTTTTTCTAACGAGGAAAGGAGGCCTTCTACCGGCCCCTCTCCCCTCACTGGCTCATCATCTCGACCTTCGCCAATGAAAACGGCATAGCGGGAAGAAATGTTACCTGCTGTGCAAAAATAACACTAATTTTTCTCTAAGTCCATACTCTAAGTCCATACTTTGTGTCTGTATAAAAAACGCCCCGTCCCGCTGTAAGCGGGACGGGGCGTCTTCCTGACGAAGCGCGGAGGCGAGAGTTAGAAACTCCTGCGATCGCCGCCGCGAGAACCGCCGCCGAAACCGCCCGACGAGCGACGAGGAGGGCGTTCCGCTAAAGGACGCGCTTCATTGACCGTTATTTTGCGCCCATCAAGCTCAACGCCGTTCCACATCTCAATCGCCTTGTCGGCATCCGCGTCTTCCATCTCAACGAATCCGAATCCGCGCGACCGTCCGGTCATGCGATCCGTAATGACGTTCGCTGAAACAACAGGGCCCGCCTTCTCAAAGGCGCCCCGAAGGCCATCATCGGTCGTGCTGTAGGACAGCCCGCCGATATACAATTTCTTTGCCATTTCTTGTGAGAACGAAAAAACACTCGTAAAACATCGCCCGACCGTCCTCACGAATGGCTGCCCCCGCTCCCCTTCTGTTGAAGTTCGCCGAGAAAATCCACTTTGAGAACCGACGATGAAAGTAGTGTATACTGGATAAGTACGTTGGGCAAGGGATTGACACTGCTACAGTGGTGTAGTATACTGTACCATTGTTACAAGTGTTGTAAGGCAAAACACATACCATGGCAGACCAAAAGAAAAGGCAGCCCTACCTTCGGCAGCTTATCCGCTTCTACTTCGCGCCGCAGCTGCGGTCTTTCTTGACCGTGCTGTATCTCGTTTTCTTTCTCTACTTCGTCGTGTTCTACTCCGACAACGTCTTCCTCGCGGCGCGCTTCATCCTCTACACGCTGACGCGCTCAACTCTTAGTCTTGACCTCTCGCACCTCCTCTGGGGCTCCATCTTCATCATCGCGCTCCTCATCCCCTTCTCCGTCTCGGTGTACACAATCGTCCTTCCGCTTGAGATAAGCAAGCGCGTTCGGGAGCGGATGAAAAAGCTTCTTCTCATCGCACTCACCGCTGTGCTTGCGCTTAACATCGTCATCATCGTAGACCGCATCATTCAGTTCATTGAGGACCAGGCGCCGATTGCGACTTTTCTTGAACGCTCAAACATCCGCGGGAGGGAGTAGCGTACACGATGCAAATATGAAGGTACACGATGCGAATATACGAATGAGTACGAATTATGCGAATAAAGAAATCAGTCTGAACCCATTTGTATCATTCGCATAATTCGTACATTCGCATCGCTACACCATTCGTATCGATACCTTCGCCACGCTTGGTGTTCCGAAACGTTTCGGTATAGAATATCCCCATGACAGAAAAGCAAAAGGGGCTCTCTACGGAACCCTACAAGGGAGTCCGGGATTTTTACCCTGAAGACATGGCGGAACAGAATTATATTTTCTCCGTCTGGAGGAAGGTTGCCGAGGAGCACGGCTACCAAGAATACAGCGCCTCAATCCTTGAACCGGCAGAGCTATACCGCAGTAAAGGAAGCGATGAAATAGTGAGCGAGCAAATGTATGTCTTCAAGGACAAGGGCGACCGCGAGGTCGCGCTCCGTCCCGAGATGACGCCGACGCTTGCACGCATGATTGCCGGGCGCCGCAAATCTCTTAAGTTCCCTCTTCGCTGGTACTCTATTCCCAATGTCTTCCGCTACGAACGCCCGCAACGAGGCCGACGCCGCGAGCACTGGCAGCTTAACTGCGACCTGATGGGTATTGTGGGGATTGAAGCAGAAGTCGAGATAATCTTGCTTGCACACGAAGTGATGAAAGCGTTCGGAGCGAAGGATGAGGATTTTGAGATACGCGTTAATAGCCGCGTACTACTTAAGGAAATATTTGGAAAGAAAGAGCTCATACAACTCCTCGATAGAAAGGATAAAATGGAGACAGTGGAATTTGAGAAGAAATGGGAAGAACTCTCAGGAGAAAAACCAAACCTTGATGTACAGCAAACGAATGAAATCAAAACACTCATCAAAACACTTGCGGAAGGAGGTATCAGCAATACTGTGTTTTCGCCAACCCTCACACGCGGTTTTGATTACTACACCGGCATCGTCTTTGAGGTTTTTGACACTAATCCCGAAAACCGCCGTTCTCTATTCGGAGGAGGCAGGTATGACAATCTGCTTGAGATGTTCGGTGCCGAAGCCGTACCCACGGTGGGCTTTGGTATGGGGGATGTGACCATGCGCGATTTTCTAGAGACTCACAAACTCCCACTCTCTCAACCTTCATAAATCGTAAATCTTGAATTCCCTCATTCGTAAATTCTTGCCCATTATTCGTGTCATTCGCTCCGCCAACTGGCGGACATTCGTAAATTCGTGTCGTGTCTATGCGCAAGATAGTTTTTGACATTGAGACAAAAAATGAGTTTCGCGAGACGGGCTCAAACGACCCAAGATCGCTGAGCATCTCCGTCGTCGGCATATGCGACGTTGCAGATGACTCCTACCGCGCCTACGTTGAGGAGGAGTTCAAGGAGCTCTGGCCGATTCTGGAGAAAACCGACCTCCTCATCGGCTTCAACAGCGACCATTTTGACATTCCGCTCCTCAATAAGTATTACGCGGGCGACCTGGGAAAAATCCGGAGTCTTGATCTCATGAAGGAGGTGCAGAAAGTGCTCGGGCGGCGGATTAAGCTTGATACGCTCGCGGAGGCGACGCTCGGGCGGAAAAAAATTTCAAATGGGCTTGAAGCGATACGGTGGTGGAAGCAGGGAGAGGTGGAGAAGGTAAAACGGTACTGCCTTGAGGACGTGGCGTTGACGAAGGAGCTCTACGACTATGCGCGCTCACATGGCCACCTCAAGTACACCGACTCTGGGACTGGGACCGTGAAGGAAATCCCGATTGACGCCTCGCACTGGGAGAGAGAGCGGGGAGAGAGGGCACTTACCCATACGCTTCCTTTTTGAGTCTCTTTTGAGCAAAATCTTTCCATGCACTTTTTCCGTAAAACATTCAAGCATTTTACAAAATGACAGGTCTCGGGAGGAATGGAGATTAGTCCTGACACTGAAAAATTGCACTTCGTATATTTATTATTCCCATATTCTGGGGAATATAGGAATAAATACGGCGAAGATTCACTCCGCAAGCGTCAAAAGAAACATGATGAAGAACCCAAACACAATGGCGGAAGTTTGTGAGACGGAACTGCGCACTCCGCTTGAACGATGGAGCTCCGGCACGAGGTCAGACCCGGCAATGTAGATGAAACCGCCGGCGGCAAACGAAAGCGCAAGTATCACGAACGAATCAAGCGAGGAGCCGACAAGAAACGGCACGAAGACACCCGCGACGGCGGCAAGCGCGGAGAGGAAATTCGCGCGAAGCGCCCGCACTCGGTTCATTCCCGCGTGGATGAGGAGGCCGAAATCCGCTATTTCCTGGGGAATCTCGTGGAGGATAACCGCGAACGTCGTCGCAAGCCCGATGGGGAGCGCGAGTAAGTAGCTTGCGCCGATAATCACCCCGTCAATAAAGTTATGAACGCCGTCGGCGACGATGACAAGCGCGACGAGGGGGTGAGCGCTCCGGTGGTTGTGCCGCGCCGCCGTTTCTGCCGTCTCCTCAAACACCCCGTGTTCGTGCCGCCAGCGAAAAAATTTCTCAAGCATGAAGAACACAAGAAGTCCTGACGCGAGCGCCGCCGAGACGGCGCCCTCCGAAACATCCGCATTGAACACCTCGGGAAGAATGTGAATGAATACATCGCCAAAGAGGGCACCGACGGAGAGACTCACGAGGAACGATACCGCACGCCGGAGCGTCGTCTCCTTGAGGGAAAGGGTAAAGATGCCGGCAAACGAAATAAGACTGACCGCAAGGACGCTCAAGAATGCGATACCGAACATGCGTGCAGTATAGGCGAAGTGGCCAGAAAGGGGAAGCCGTGCTAGCATATAAGCATATATGTATGTGCCGAAGTGAGTACCACTACTCTCATGGAACCATCTGAATCAAGAATGTCTCTCACGCTCCCCGCGTCGATCGTCGTCGCCGGCCTCATCGTCGCGGGAGCGATTCTCATAACCAAAAATCCCGCGCCGGAAACGGCAGGGAGAAAACAGCAGGCGGCCGCGGCCAGTGCGGCGGCGGTTCTCCCCGCGGTGGAGGTAAGCGCGCTTGATCACCCACGCCACGATGCAGTCGCTCATGAGCACCTACGGCAAGCAGGGCGAGCTCAAGTGGGTGTACCGGCATTTCCCGCTTGATTCGCTCCATCCGAAAGCGCGAAAAGAGGCGGAGGCGCTGGAGTGCGCGGGGGAGCAGGGCGGCAATACGCTCTTTTGGCAGTACACGAACCGCCTTATGAGCGTCACACCGTCAAACAATCAGCTTGACCCCGCCGAACTCAACCGCATTGGGGTATATGTCGGCTTAAGTGAGAGTGCGTTCTCGGACTGCCTCACGAGCGGGCGCTTCGCCGAGCGGGTACAAAGTGACTATGCGGATGCAGTCGCGCACGGCGGCCGGGGCACCCCTTTCAATGTCATTAAAGTAAACGCCCCGCTTCGCGGGGAGACGAAGAGTGCGATTATTGCAGAGCTCACGGCCCTCACCGGCGAAGCGCCTTCCTTTACGGAGGACGACACGGCATTCTCCGTGAGCGGCGCGCTTCCCCTTCAGAATATGACCACAATTCTGGAAATTCTCAAGAAAAATTAACTTACGAAAAGCTAACGGCTGATAGCTTCTTCAACTCGCACCACTCGCACGCGTCGCACCCTTTGTCCAAAAATGAGAGCGCGAGAATCTGCGATGCGACATCGGCCGCCTGCGCCTTCAAATCCCGCGCCTCTCCATCAGAAATCTCAAACACCTCGCGGTGGTGCCGCCCCCGCTCGTCCGGTTTCAGGAAATCAATCGTGCCGGTCTTCATCCGCCACTTCCCTGCCCGCGCAGGCGAGCCGCCCGCATACCCATCAAGGAGCACCTTGTAGAACACGAGCTGGCGGTAGTAGTTACCGTCGGCATTTTTGGTCTTTCCCAAAAGTTCATTCCTGCTCTTTGGCTTCCCCGTCTTGTAATCAACAACATTCACGACTCCGTCTGAAAGAAACTCCACCTTGTCCAGCATGCCGCTAAGTTCCACCACCGTACTCCCCACCACAATCGGCACGCCCGCGATGCGATACTCGTTTAGAATCGCGCGCGGAAACGTCCACGCAGAGAGATAGGCGGAAATTTCTTTCTTCCCCGCCTGCGACCATGTCCGGAAGTCACGGAGGCCAAGATGCGTGCGCCGGAGTGCGCCCTCAAAAATGGCGGTTGTTTCCTTGAGGGGACGATCCTCGTCGCGCGCGTACGCGTTGAAGTGCGCGGCAAGCGCGGCATGAACGGCGGAGCCGTAGAGCTCCGGAAGGGATTGCGCGCGCGGAATGCGAATGAGGTCCAGAAAGAAGTACTTGAGGGGACACAGAAGGAAATTGTTGAGGTGCGTCACCGAAAGCCCGCGCTCCAAAAAGAGCGCGTTGAGAAACTCTTTTTCCACGAGCGCGGGACGGCGAGAAGGCGTCTCGAGGAGGGCGATCGGAGAAACAGTATCTGCCGTGTGGGAGAGGTGCGAACGCGCATCCTCCTCTATTTCATGGATGAACCGCGCGGGGAGGCGATCGCGCCCGTCTTCACCCGTCGCGTGCCACGTAATGATCGCCTCTTTCCGCGCGCGGGTGAGCGCGACGTAGAAGAGCCGCCGCTCCTCCGAAACATCCTCCTCCTTCTCTCCTCCCGCATAGATGGGGAGAGAAAAGAGGGCACGCGTACGGCGACCTCCCCACTTCCCGTCAAGCGCGAACGCGATGTAGACGGTGTCAAACTCAAGCCCCTTTGCTTTGTGCACAGTCATGACCCTAACACCCCCCTCCGCCCCAAGACTCTCGTCCGAAACGATGCCGATGCCGTGTTCCTCCGCGCGCGACAGGCGCTCCAAAAAATCACCTACTGTCGCGCGCTTGTCCCGCTCGGCGACGCGCTTCACGGACTCCAAAAAAGCGTCGTAGAGAGGAAGCGCCTCGGAGGCGTCGGGGCGCGACAGGAGGTGCCGGAGGAACCCCGACTCGCGGGCAATCTCTTCAAATGCGTCTACGAGCGATTCGTTTCGCGCTGCCCGGTGCCACGAGAGGAGCTTCTCGCGAAACGCTCGTAATTCGGGAGGCAGTGCGGAAAGGAGACTGCCCCGCCTGTCTCTCGCCGACACCGCAGAGAGAACGGGGAGGGGCGGGAGAGCGAGAAAATCAAAGAAAAGTGCTTTTCCGAGAGCCGCGTCATCTGTCGGATTATGAACCGCTTCAAGAAAGGTGCGGAAGGCGCCGATACGAGCGTGCTCAAGCGCATTCGCAGGGGTCCCGGAGAGAACCGGAATGCCTCTCTCGAGAAGCGCCTTCTCCACCTTTCGCGCATCGGCATTCTCACGGACAAGCACCGCGATCTCCCGCGGGGCACTGCCCTCCACAACGCGCCGCTTGATACTCTCTCCGATATACTGAAGTTCCGCGCGCGCCGTTCCCGCCTCTACGATCCGAATGTTTTGGGGCGGATGAGAGGCCGTCGCGCGGAGCGGAACGCGAAACGAAGCGTCCGGAGCGGGATTCTTCTTGATGAGGGAGTGCGCGGCGGCAAGAACGGTCGGTTGCGACCGGTAATTTTCATCAAGAACAATGACGCGCGCTCTAGGAAAGCGTCGTTTGAAATAGAGAAAATTCTCAAGCGAGGCGCCCTGAAAACGGAATATCGCCTGCTTCTCGTCGCCAACGATAAAAAGGTTGGGGCGGTCGTCGTAATCAGAGAGGCGCTCCAGGAGCTCGTTCTGTCCCGCGTTGGCGTCTTGGTGCTCGTCCGCAAGCACATACTGGTACTCCTCCTGAATACGGAGCCGAAACTCGGAGTTCCCCCGAAGCTCCCGCGCCACCTCGCCTATCATATCCTCAAAATCGTACAGGCGGCGGCGAAGAATCATTTTTTCGTACGCCGCATAGACTCGCGCAAGCTCCCTGTTCCGATTCCGCGCCGCGCGCTCGCCACCCTCTTTTTTCATAGAGGAAACGCCCGCGAGAATCTTCGCAAGACGCTCCGGCGATACGTTCTCCTGCTTCAATTTTTTAATCTCATCTATGATGGGGCGTACATAGTATGTCGGATGATTCTTCGGCCGAAGCAGGGGGGAACGCCGCGCTTTCAAAATCTCCTCAACAATCCGTATCTGTTCCAGATCTTCCATGTGCTCCGCACCGATGATGCGCGGAAACGCCTCAGGAAAGCGCTTGAGGAGCTCGTTCGCAAAGCTATGAAAGGTGTGGATTCGCACCTCGTACGCCCGTGGCCCCATGATCGCAAGGAGTTTTTTGCGCATAGCCCGCACACCCGCTTCCGTAAAAGTGAGTGCGAGGATCGCGCTTGGGGGCGTATCGGTCTGCCGCACGATGTTCGCAATCCGAAGGGTGAGAATCGTCGTCTTCCCCGTCCCGGGTCCCGCAATGACCATGACGGGGCCGTCAATCGTATCCACCGCTTCCTTCTGCTTCGCGTTCAACCGTCCGTATGTTTCCTCAAAAATTCCCATGGGGAAAGTATACCAGGGTAAGGTCTCTGCGGTGAAAAAATTATTTAGAAAAAAATGTGTTATACTGCACGGACAAAATCGCAAACGGGCTGTAGTATAGCGGTAGTATTTGCCCATGGGGTGCCTGCCCGCCATAGCCAGAGCCGGGGTGTAGTATAGTGGTAGTACACATCCATGGGGTGGATGCAGTCCGAGTTCGATTCTCGGCACCCCGATTCTGGCGATGGCAGGCGGGGGTAAGGCCTGGGTTCAATTCCCAGTACCCCGAACGAAAGTGAGGTATGTTTTATCCGCGAGGTTCAACCTCGCGGATACTGATGTAGTATCCACACCGACCACTTGCAAAAAGGTGGGTTTTTTGGTATGACTGTCGGCAGACAACCGCGCACGGTATGCGCAAAACCCCAACAGAAAGTGAGAGTTGTATGAAAGGTGCAGTCATGATGGGGGTTTTGTCCCCCCACGAAACTAGAGGAGGAGATCTCATAGTGATACCCCGCACTGGAGATCCGTATGTAGCGCGAGAAGACGAAGACTCCGGCATGTTCAAACCGATTGGAATAATCGGGACTGAACCCGGAGAGTTCATAAAACGCCTCACGCGCACCACGTCTATGGGCGTGCAGAAGGTGTTGGCTCTGCCAAAAGAAATCCGAAACACGGCTGGGACAGTCTTCCAGATCTTCAACTGCTAGACTGCTAGCCGAGAACTCCGGCCGTTCCGCTTCACAGCGGAACGGCTTTTCTTTTTCACTACTCCACTCGCTCTACGTTGCTAATAATCGGGAGCGTAAAGGAGAAGGTACTCCCCTTCCCGGCTCCGGGAGAGGTAAACAGGAGCTTGCCGCCGTGCCGCAGAATAATGTTTCGCGACAGAAAAAGGCCGATTCCCATCCCTTCAGTGTCGGCTCGTTTTGCCTCCTCGGCCCTGAAAAATTGCTCGGAAATATGCCGCCCGATTCTTCCCTCAATACCCATTCCGGTGTCGGACACTTCACAGTACACTCGTTTTTTATCCGCAAAGAGACGGACGGCAACCTTCCCGCCCCGATTCGTGTACACAAGCGCATTCCGAATAAGATTCTCTATGACAAAACGCAGACGCTCCTCATCAAACGGAATAGTGGGCAGTGTGGGAGGAACCTGAACGGAGAGCGTAATGCCCCGCACGTTCGCCATTTCCCGCTTTGATGAAACAACATTCCCGACGAGCGACTCCAGCGAACCGCGCTTAAAGTGGTACACGTAGCGTCCGCTCTCCGTCTCCGTCACCGTGACGAGAAGGTTCGTGAGCGCAACGAGCCGATTCGTCGCACTCTGAATGACCCGCACCTCCGCCTTGCGCTCGGGGGCGATGTCTGACTCAAGGAGCCCCTCAACCTGCCACTTGATCTCGGTGAGCGGTGTACGAAACTTGTGCGTCACAACGTCAACAAACTCATACTTCAGGAGATCCGTCTCCCGCATCCGCCGCCACACAAAAATCCCGACGCCCACCGCAACGATTGAGGCGAAGGCCGGCATGACCCATATCGGAAACGCGCCGTAGCGGGCGGCGATGAGGTTGTTTGAGAAACTCACCAGAACGAGAAGGAGGGAGAGCGGCACGAGCGCGAGGAAGTAGAAGAAGGCGCGCTTTGCGACCACCTTGATATCAAGGAGCTCATGGGCGACCACGCCGTAGGTGAAGGGAATCGCAAAAAAGGCGACGAACGGAACCGACCAGAGGGGGTCAACGGGAATGTCGTAGACGAGAAAAATCGCGGTGGAACCGAACGCATAGCCGAGCGCGAGCCCCGTAAAAAAATACTGCAGACGGTTCCTCATGGCGGGAGGGACGATGCGGTACGCACGGAACATGTGGTACAGAAAGTACGCCGGAACGAGGATGTTGGAAAGGAGGCGCATGAGGAAGTGATACGTCCCCGGCTCGTAGTAGTTCGGAAAGTAGAGCTTCGGCTCGGACGGGAGGAGGAAGCTCTCCGGATACAGAAGGTAAAAAAAGAAGAGACTGAGAGAGACGGCGTAGATGCCGACGATGCTCCGGCGTTCGCTCCTGAGCTTACCAAGGAGCGCGAAGACGCAGTGCGCGAGAAAGGCGGAGATGAAGATCGTGCTCATATTCCACATGAGGACCTGCCGCGAGAGCTCGGGGTCCGCGACAGAAACCCCGATGACGTGTGAGACGAGGAAGACGATAACCGATAGCATCGCGAGCGCGAGCGTCACATGCTCGGTCCGCTTTCTGCCTCGCCCGAGGAGCGTGAGGAAGACGAGCCCGACGAGGAGGAGCGCGGAGAGGAGGTACCCGGCGTTGTGGATGATGAGTTTGATATCCATGAGGTAGCGTATAGCGTATGGCGTATAGGCAGAGATTTTACTACAGATTTTTTTACGCTAAACGCTGTACGCTACTAATAGCTCTTCAGCCGCCTTGCTTTTTCATGCACGCGTATCTTCTCGTGCGCCTTCGCCTCAATCTGGCGGATGCGCTCGCGGGTAACGCCGAACTTCTGCCCCACCTCCTCAAGCGTGTGCGTAATGCCGTCAATGAGTCCATGCCGCATCTCAAGGATGCGCCGCTCTTTCTCCGACAGATCGCCCAAGATATCGCGCACCTGGTCCGACAGAATACGCCGCGAGGATTCCTGGTCGGGAGAGAGGATCTTGTCGTCGGAGAGAAAGTCGCCGAGCGTTGACTTGTCATCCCCCTCGTCGCCGACGGGGCTCTCAAGCGAGACGGTGTCCTGATCAATCTTCTCTATCATGTACACCTTATCAACATCAAGCCCCATCTCCACGGCAATCTCCTCCGGCAGGGGGTCACGGCCGAGATCCTGCGAGAGGCGGCGCACCACCTGCTTGTACTTTGCGATGGTCTCAACCATGTGCACGGGGACGCGAATGGTCCGCGACTGATCCGCGAGCGCTCTCGTGATTGCCTGCCGAATCCACCATGTCGCGTAGGTTGAAAACTTGTACCCCTTCGTCCAGTCAAACTTCTCGACGGCCTTGAAGAGACCAAGGTTGCCTTCCTGAATGAGGTCAAGGAGAGTGAGGTCCTTTTCGTCGGGAGGGGTGAGATCAAGCATACCGCCTCCTTCCAGCACATCTACCCCTGCGATGGAGAATCGCGCGTAGAGCTCCTCAAGAAAAACGATGTTCTCCTCTATGTTCGGAAACTCCTTGAGGATTTCGTCGTAGGTGACAAAGCCGCGTTCCCGCCCCTTGCGAAGAAGCGTCTCGGCGCGTCGTTCCCACTCCTTGCCGCCCTTCACCCTTGGCGCGGTTCGCTTTGGGGGCGGCGCGGTTTTTCCGCGTTTACGGTCGCGCCTCGGGAAAGCGGCTCCTGTTTTTGCCGCCCTTCCCTGCTTCACCCTCCTCTTTTTTTGTGCAGTAGACATGGCGGTAAACGGAGTCGAGACGAGTAGTTTGAGTTAGCGTACCACAGGAGATTCCTTCTGTATAGCGGGTGTCTTCAGCGCATCAAGTCGGCGCGAGAGGTTGTGGCAGAGCAGAAGGAGGCGCTCTGCCTCCCCCTCGTCCTTCGCCCGCTGTGCCGCCGCGAGCTTGTCCATCACGCCGACGAGCTCCTCCCGCACGGCCTCCTCTTCAAGCCGCACAAAAAGTTCGTTGAGGTTTCGGAGCGCGTCTCCTGCGTAGGATACCTCGGCCTCAAGAGAGAGCGCGTTTTTCTCCTCGGCGGGAAGGTGCGAGAGAACCGCGTACAAAGGTTCTCCGAGAAGCTTCCGGAGGCGCGCTTGAAGAACGGCGTGATCCATTTGGGAATCCGCCGGCTGACGGACTCCCGCCGCTTCAAGGAAGAGAAGCAGACCGAACGCCTTTCGTGAAAGTTCCTCGCGGAAGCTCCTCGGTGAGACAGCCCGACCGCCTTGCTCCCCTCCTGTTGCCCCTGCTGCGGCGGACACTCCGTCGGAAACCTCCGGCACCGAAACCTGCTCAAGCTCTCCGAGGAGCAACTCTATCCGCTCATCCCGCACCCCCGCCGCCGCGGCAATCCGCTTCACGAACTCGGTGCGGTCAATGACGCTCGGGAGCGCCTTCACGAGGGGGAGTATCTCCTCGCGCACCGTCTTTGAGAGCGCGTGAGAACCCTTTGCTTTTGCATCCGGAATGAGCGTCTTAATCTGAACGTCAATAATGTGTCCGGCGTTTAGAAGCGCCTCCTCCCACCTGCCCCGATCTTTCATGATGAGCTCCGCCGGGTCTTCTCCCGCGGGGAGCGAAGCGACGCGGACCAGAAACCCCTCTCCCAAGGCCGCGAGGATGAAGGAGCGGCGTGTCGCTTTGAAACCCGCGGCGTCCCCATCGTACGCGAGAATGAGCATATCGGTGAGGCGCTTCAGAAGCGAAAGCTGCTCCCTCGTCAGTGCCGTTCCGGAAGCGGCGACGGCGTTCGTCGTGCCCGCCTGGTGGGCATGAAGAAGATCCATCTGCCCCTCCACGAGCACCGCGACCCCACGTTCACGTATGGAAAATTTTGCGCGGTCAAACCCATAGAGTACTTTTGATTTGCTGAAGAGCTCGGTCTCGGGGCTGTTCAAGTACTTGGCGACCCCCTCCTCTTCCGGAAAAATTCGCCCCGAAAACGCGACCACCCGACCGACCGAGTCAAAAATAGGAAAGGTGATACGTTTTCGGAACGTGTCGTAGAGCCGACCGCTTTCGGAGCGCTTCACGACTCCGGCGCGCAGCATCTCGTCATCGCGTACGCCCTTGCCCCTGAGGTACTCGTAGAGCGAACGCCACGCATCCGGCGCGTACCCCACCTGCCACTCCGAGACTGTCTTCTCGGTAAGAGCACGCCGTGAAAGGTACGCTCGCGCGCTTTCCTGCCGCAGAAGCCCCTCCTGAAAAAAAGCGGCGGACAGTAGAAGCGCGTTATAGAGACGCTCGCGCGCATCCCGCTCCCCCGAATTTTCGCGACGAAGTATGACCCCCGAGCGGGCCGCGAGGAGCCGAAGCGCCCCAAGAAAATCAACGCCCTCAAACGCTTCTACAAAGGAAAAAATGTCTCCCTTTGCACCGCACCCGAAGCAGTAGTACGAACCGCGTTCGGGAGAGACGAAAAAAGAAGGGGTCCGCTCCGCGTGGAACGGACAGCGCGCCTTGAAGTTCAAGCCGGCGCGCTCAAGCTTAACGTAAGAGCCGACAAGCTCCGCGATGGGCAGGCGTTCTTTTATCTGTTCAACGGGACTCATCCCGTTAGAGATAGGACGCGGACATGTGAATGTTTCGTCATATCCAATTAAGATTGATAATTGGGGACATAGTACATCTTTTGCATCATCCCGAGAGAGTGTCCGCGGTCTCTAACGGGACGGGGGTTACTTTGTCGGAGGGAAGGTAGCATCCCGCGAATCCTTTGTTCTTTCTTGAATGCTCCGGATGAGCGCCGCCTTCGGCCCACCCGAAAAACCTGTCCCAGCTGGAATGAGGCGGCCGATGATGACATTTTCCATGAGGCCGCGCAAGTAATCAGCCACCCCTCGCGTCGCGGCGCTGATGAGCACGCGGGTCGTGTGCTGGAACGCGGCCGCGGCAAGGAAGCTTTTCCACGTGAGCGAAATTTCAGTGATGCCGAGCACGGT
>VMFH01000029.1 GCA_007375925.1 Parcubacteria group bacterium Gr01-1014_72
TGCGCGATTGTAAATCGCGAAAAGCTCCTTGCGGGAAAGTCTCACTCCACGCCTCGCATCTGAAGCTATTTCAGGTGTTTGGAGTAATCGTGCACGCTGCGTGCGCGGGTCCACGACGACCTGCCCATACTGATTGAGCTCCACAAGCCCCTTCACATATTCAGTGGAGGGAACGGAACCAATCTCAACGAAGATGCCGCCGACGGGGAGCTCCGTCGTCTCGCCGGTCTCCACATTTTTGTACACAAGCGCCGTTACGAATTTTTCGCCTTTCACCTCAATCGGCTCAACTGGCGTAATGGCCTTTACGGCAGGATTTTTTAGCACACGCTCCACCGTAACGGGGTCGGCGCGAAACTCGCGCCGCCGGTGGAGGAGGTATACGTGCGGGCAGTACGCCATGAGCTGCGCCGCCGTCTCAAATCCGGCGTTCCCGCCGCCGATGACCGCCACATCCTTTCCGGCGAAGAGCGGTCCGTCGCAGGAGGCGCAGTAGGTAATGCCTTTGTGCTCAAGCGCGGTGGCGCCCGGCACCTCAAGTTTGCGCCGATGACTGCCGGCGGTTATGAGAACGGTCTTTGCGTCAAATGATTTTCCGCCGTCGGTTGTGATGTGAAATCCTTCGGCGGATTTTTCAACCTTCGCGACGAGTTCACCCTCGACGACTTCCACGATGTCGGCGGCATACGCGAGGAGATGATTCTTGAGATTTTCGGCAAGCTCCATGCCGGAAATTTTTACGGTGCCGATCCAGTTTTCAATACCTTCCGACACAACCGATTGCCCGCCCCACTCTTTTGTTATGAAAACCGTTTTGAGCCGCTTGCGCGACGCATACACGCCTGCGGCGACACCCGCTGGACCGCCGCCGATGATGGCTAAATCGTACATTAGTTTAGAAGTTAGAAGTGATACGTTGTAAGTTTAGAAACAGTCAGATTATAACTTAAAAACTTTCAAACTTAAAGCATCCGCCCGCGAGAGCTACTCGCGGGCGGATGCGTAACTTACAAACTACTTTTTTGCGCGGCGCAAAAATGCGGGAACAGCGCCCCAATCGTCATCGCTTTCTTCGGGGCCCTTCTTTTCCTCTGCGGGCTTCTCCCCTAGTTTCGCGGGGGCGGTAGCCGGCGGTACGAGCGCATTGAAAATCTTACCCTTCTTATCATCCAACGCGTCTGCTTGGAAAAGCGACTTGCGGTGGACGCCTTCGGGGAATCCGGAGGCAATGACGGTAATCTTGATCTCGCCTTTTTTCAGCTTCTCATCACGAATGGTTCCGAAAATAACTTTCGCGTTTGCGTCAATGGACTCGGTGATGATTTTTGCCGCGTCCTGAATCTCAAACATGGTAAGGTCGTCGCCGCCGGCGATTGAGAAGAGGACGCCGCGGGCGCCGGCGATGGAGAGCTCAAGGAGGGGAGAGCTGATGGCGTTCTTCGCCGCTTCCTCGGCACGCTTTTCACCGGAGGCGTTGCCGATGCCCATGAGGGCGGAGCCGGCATTTTCAAGAACCGCGCGCACGTCGGCGAAGTCCACATTGATGATACCCGGGGTGGTGATGAGGTCCGAGATTCCCTCAACCGCCTGCCGTAGCACCTCGTCGCACATCGCAAATGCGGCCTTCGCCGTCGTTTCTTTCGAAATGGCCGCAAGGAGGCGGTCATTCGGGATGACGATAATTGCGTCCACCGCCTTCCGGAGGTCCTCAAGTCCCTGTTCGGCGAGGCGGAGCCGTTGTTGTCCCTCAAAGAAGAACGGTTTCGTCGTGATGGCGACGGTGAGCGCCCCGAGCTCTTTTGCCGTTTTCGCGACGACGGGCGCGGCGCCGGTGAAGGTGCCGCCACCCTCGCCGCCCGCGATGAAGACCATGTCGGCGCCCTTGATCGCCTCCTGAATTTCTTCTTTTGTCTCTTCCACGGCCCGCTTGCCGAGTTCCGCGTTCATGCCGGTGCCGAGGCCGCGCGTCAAATTTTTGCCGATGTGAATTTTTTTCTTGGCGAGCGTATTGTGGAGGTCCTGCGCGTCGGTGTTGATGGCGATGAACTCAACTCCCTTCACTTTGGAGTTGATCATGTGGTTGATGGCATTCTTGCCGGAGCCACCGAGGCCAAGTACCTTGATACGCGCGAATGCCTCAATGTCGGGTGCAATTTGTGGCATGGAGAGTAGCGTTTAGCTTGTAGCGTTTAGCTTGTAGAGCGGTGATAAAAACCTTTTGTCGCAAGGCCAAAAGTACTCTCTACGGGCTAGGTGGCCACATCCTAGCACAGAGTGTTCCGAGGGGAAGTCTTGACAAAGAAATCAGATATGATTGTTTTTTTGTCCGAACTTCGCCCGTGTGCAGTTTAGGGCAAGAATTGCTTGAGCCAGTTGAGGAGGTCGCGGCGCGTTCGCCGGAGGAGAAGCGCCGTGGTGCCCCCGACCTCGCTCTTGCCGTTGCCGAGATTCAAGAGACACAGGCCAAAGGCAACCGCCCACATCGCATCCTTCACGTGACTCTTCGGATTTTCACCGAAACGAAGGGACGCGACGCGCGCGGGGAGCCGGAGCGCCGCCCGTGCAAGGTCTTCAATCGTCTCTATGCCGGAGCCCCCTCCCGTTATGACGATACCCGCGGGGAGGAGACCGCTGCGCCCCAATTTCTTGAGGTGCGCTTCAATGAGGTCAAAGATGTCCGAGAGGCGCGCCTCAACAATTTCCTCCAGCCGCTTTCGCGGGTAGGTGGTGCCGACAATGCCGCCGCGCTTCACCTCCTCCGCCTCTTCAAGGGGAATGCGGAGGCCGAGTGCGATGTCGTTGGTGATGGTGCTCCCTCCGATCGGAAACACTTCCAGCGAAATCGGCACATCGTTTTCAAAGACAACAATGGAAACAGTTTCAGACCCGATGTTGGCGAGCACGCACCCCGCGATTTTCTGCTGCTTGGTGAGCGTGATGAGACTTGCGGCGATGGGGGACGCGACAACCTCTTCCACGTCTACCCCCGCTTCCTCAACGGCGGCGACGAGGTCGCTCAAGTGCTGCTCAAGGACAGTGACGAAGAAGACCCTCGCCTCAAGCTTCGTCCCCTTCATGCCGACGGGGCGTCCATAGACAACTTTCCCGTCAATTTTGTACTGCACCGGCACCGTGTGGATGATGCGGCGGTTCAGGAGAAGCGCTGCGTTCATTTCCCCCTGGCTTGCATCCACCGCCTTCCGGACATCCAACTCCGTTATTTCGGAGTCGGCGCGCGAGATGACGGTGGTGCCACTCCCGTTTGTCCCTGCAAGCCCGATTCCTCCGACGCCGAGAAAGGCGCTCTTGATTTTTATTCCGGCGGCTCGTTCAGCTTGCGAGAGCGCGCTTCGGACGGAGCGGACGACTTCGCCGTGGTCAACAACGTAGCCCTGCCGTACCCCCCGCGATTCCGCCGTGCCGATGCCGGCAACGCGCGGGAGCATCGCCGCATCTCCGGACGCCTCGGCGAAGAGTACCCGAACTTGGTGCGAACCAAT
Organism: Parcubacteria group bacterium Gr01-1014_72; assembly: GCA_007375925.1. Taxonomy (GTDB): domain Bacteria; phylum Patescibacteriota; class Minisyncoccia; order Phycocordibacterales; family VMFH01; genus VMFH01. Next base: position 3,501 of record VMFH01000029.1, read on the forward strand.
GTCTATACCGACTGCAGTGCGGCGGGCCATAGGAGATGAAAAATTAAAAATGTAAAGTTTAAAGTGGCAATCTAGAACTCATCCCAAAACCTATCGCAATCCAAAGCCGTGCCAGATTTGAGGAAAAAACAGTGCAGACGAGGGAGGTGCACCGAGGTGCTCCGACTGAGGATAAGGTGTTTTTTACCAAATCTGGCGCGGCGACGATGCGAAATTTCCTCCGATTGTTCCATGGTAGGTTTTGGGATGAGTTCTATAATTAAAAATGAGAAGCTGATTCAAAACTTTACATTTTTTACATCGTCTTTAACTTCGCGCGATGGGAAAGATGTGCAACTCTCTGTGTTGGGTGAGAGATTGAGAATAGTTTGCAATAACGGACTTCTTCACGCTCCATTGTACTCCCATGGCGGTATCCCTTCAAATGCAAGAGCCCGTGGATAAAGAGGAAGGTGAGGAATGGAACGTTCGCCATCCCGAAACGCCTTGCCTCGGCGCGCGCGCTCTTCCGGTGCATGAATATTTCTCCCGTTCCCTCGCCAAGCGGGAAGCTTAAGATGTTGGTTGGAGAGTCTTCTGCGCGGTAGGCAAGGTTGAGGGCGCGCATCCGGCGGGCTCCGACAAAAACCAAAGAGAGCGCGTAACGTTTTCCCACGATACGTTCCTTGATGCGCCGTAGGGGTAGCTGTTTGATGATGGAGGTGTCCCCTCGATTGGCCGCGGTTGCGATGGAGAATGTGCCGGAGCTCCGCATAGGTACTTACTGCCTTCCTTTCATTGTTTTATCCTGGAGTTTCCCGAGCTTAATGAGACGCTCCACTTCATGGAGCCGCGTGAGCCGCTTGAGCGCATGTTTCTTCCGCGTTTGTTTGGACTCGTTCCTTGTTTTGTACCGATTGCTGCGGACCTTCGGGAGAACGCCGGAACCCTGCACCCGCTTTGAAAAGCGCCGCAGGAGCGCGGCGTTATTCTCATTGCCGGTCTTCATCACTTCAACGTTGATCGCCATAGGATGCTATCGTAGCACGAAGCAATCCTGTTTCGCAACGATCACTACATAATGCGTCGAAGGTACTCCGGGAGTTCCGTGAGGCGCACGGTGTCCTGTGAGCGCGTGCGCATGTTGCGCACAATCGCGCTCTTCTCCATCGCCTCCTTTTGGCCGACGATGATGGTGTAGGGAATTTTGAACTTTTCTGCGGCGGCGAGCTGGACGGTGAGCTGGTCGCGGGAGAGCGATTGCATGACCGGAATTTTTGCGTGTCGGAGAAGCTCAATAATTTTGAGACTCTGGAGTTTCGCCTCAAAGCCGAGCTGAATGAAATACAGTTTTGGTTCCCGTACACGCACACGTTTCGTCTCGTCGGCGCGTTTTCCCTGCGGTTCAAAGACGAGCGTTGCGCCGATTGAAGGCAGGTCGCGTTTGACGCCGAGGCGCTTCGGGAGCGCGTTGTAGCGCGTTCCGAAGCAGAGCGGCATTGCCGCTCCCTCAACTCTCATCTCAAACACGGTGTGCGTCGTGATGGCGCGATCTCCGACGAGGAAGTTGTTGATGGTGTAGGGGAGGGCGAGCGCTTCCAGGTACTCAAGCACTTCCGTGAAGTGCCGCCGCCCGTCCTCGGAGAGGTAGGAGAGCGCCTTCGGCGCGTCTTCGCGCATGATGCGACACTTTTCGTTTTCGCAGGCGAAGAGGTCAAACACGTCCCGCTTCAGATTTTGGCGGCATGGCGCATGGAGGAGCGAGATATTTTTCCGGTAGTAGGAGAGAAGGTCGTGGGAGAAGCGGGCTACAGAGTCGCGATCCCCGATGCTGTTTATTTCAACGCTTACGTTTTTGTGCCCCGACGCCTGGAGTATTTCGTACGCGGCTTTGATGATGAGCGCTTCGGCGATGCTCTTGCCGGTGCCGATGATTTCAAGCGACACACTGCACTCATGTCCGCGTCGAGAACGCGCGCTTCGGGGGAGGAGGGCGGAGCGTTCAAAGTAGAACATGAGGGGCTGTTGAAGGTTTCCCCCGCGAATCTCCGCCGCGAGTCGGATGAGCGCAACCTTTTCCTCCAGAGCGAGGGGAATACTGCAGCGACGTTCTTCAGCGCCCGCGAGTCGCTCTCCGGCGCTCTGAAGCGCTCGCGCCCGCGAAATGTCCTCGCGCTCAATGTGGGGCGCCTTGATTGGCGTGAAGCCGTAGTAGAGGGCGATTTCCCCTTTGCGGTCAATCGAGGGAGAGGCGAAAAACGGCGCCGGAGCGCTCCGCTCTCCCGCAAGCGCGGTGATGCTTTCCTCGCCGTCCTTTCCGCTGTGATGGATCATCATAATGTTTGCAGGGCGGCCTCTTTCGTTTTACTTTCCCTCCTCTCCAAATGCATGTTTTCCCGGGAACAGGTCAAGTTTGGATGGCGGAAAGAGACGCAGGAACGCGCGTCCGATGATAAGTTCGCGGGGCAGTCCTCCCCAGATGCGCGAATCGGCGCTCTGCTCCCGATTGTCGCCGAGCACGAGATACTCATCCGTCCCGAGCGCTATAGTTTGCGGATTGCCGTTTGTCTCGGCTCTAAGGTACGGCTCTTCAAGGCGCAGCCCCTCCGGGTTCGTTTCGCTTCGCACGGTGATGGAGGCGCTTTGCACCTCAATCGTCTCGTTTGGGAGCCCGACGATGCGCTTAATGAGAAATTTTTTCTGGTCAAACGGGAGGCGGAAGATGATAATGTCGCCCCGCTCGGGTCTCTGGAATCGGTAGGAGAGTTCGTCAACGATGAGGTACTCGCCGTTATGGAATGTCGGCACCATTGAGGCGCCCGAGACGATGAAAGGTTGGGCAATGAAGATGCGGAAGGGGATGATGATGAGCGCCGCGATCATCGCGAAGCGGATGAACTCCCACAAGGGACTTTTCCGCGGAGCGTCTTTTTCCTCCTCTCGCTTCGCCCCCGCAGTTTTTTCAGTGTCGGTTGGTTCCATGTGATGTAGATGATGCGGGTGAGGAGAAAAAATTTTCTATTTCAAAGAAGATTTAGAAGAATCAAAGAAGAAGTAGTGGAATTGTAGTACTCATTGTGGCTTGACACAAGATAGAGACATGTAACATGAAGCATAAAACATGGAACATAGAACGGTCTAAAGTTTAAAAATAAAAATTAAAAATGACAGTGTAAA
>VMFH01000001.1 GCA_007375925.1 Parcubacteria group bacterium Gr01-1014_72
GATGCCGCGGTCGCTCGTGAGGTCAAAGGAGATGAAAGGAAACAAGGAGGAGAGGGGCGAGGAGTTCAACTTGGAGTGCACGAGGAGCTCGTCCTCCGCAATCGGCATGACGCTGCGAAATCCTCCCTCCTGCTGAAAGAGGGCGGGTTTCAGGTACACGAGTTTTGACTCAAGGATTGACTTCACCTCGGACTCAATCTTGTCCAGCTCTCCGTCGGAGTCGGCGTAGATTGAGATGTAGAGACCGACGTCAAAGAGCTTCTCCTGCGCCTGCTGGAGATCGTCGCGCAGTTTCTCCAGGTCCTGGTGCGCCGTATCAAGCATGGGGTCGCGCACGAGCCCCTTCTCCTCGCGGTACGCGATCTGGCTCTGAATCACCGCCACCTTTTTCTGGAACTGGCGGAGCACCTTCGCGGTGTCAATCGGGTGAATGAAGATGGAGATGTCAAACACCTTATCAAGGTTGATGATGGGCGCGAACCACCCTTCCGAGAGGTAGCGGGGGTACGAGATGACGAAGAAGGTGCGGACGATTTTTTCGCCGAGGTTGAGCTCCCGCGGCGTCACCTTGAGGGCGGAGGGCGCGATGATGTCGCGTAGCTCCAGCACTCCCGCCTCGTAGATCTCCTGCGGGAGAACGGAGGCGATCTGCGGCGCCTTCTCTTTTTTCCCGAATAGGTTGCTTAAGAATCCCATAGTGTGTATCGATGCGAATCTACGAATTATGCGAATGCTACGAATAAGTCTGTTTCCCCATTCGTATAATTCGTATCCATTCGTATATTTGCATCGTGTACCTTCATCATATTTGCATCGTGTACCTAGGTTACTTGTATCGGCTTCTCCGTCTCTCCCGGGTTGAAGAGCTTGTAGAAGAGCTCCACGACCTCTTCGGTGCCGAGCTGTGCAGTTCGGACGCCGCAGCGCTGGAGTCCCTGCATGACCACCGCGACGCGCTGCTGAAGCTGCGTCCGGTTTTCTTCAAACGCAAGCGTGCGCGCCTCGGGGGTCGCCCCGCCCCGCTTTCCGAGAGACGGAATCGCAATCGGTATCCCCGCGGCGGCTTTGATGAGGGTTGGTGCGTAGGGGACCACGACGAAGAATGTCTTCGTCATGATGCTCACCGTTTCGGTGAAGTGACGGATGAAGGCCATGTACTCGCGTATCTGGATTTTGAGGAGGTCGGCGGTCTGTTTCTTGTACCGATCCTCAAGGAGCGCGACGTAGGGGCGGATGTCAAGGCGGCGCGACTCCACAAAAATTTGTATTGAGAAATCAAGCGAATTGAGAAACGCCTGAAACTGCGCAATGATGGCATTCTGCTCATCCTCCGACTTGAGCGCGAAGTTGAGGGACGATGCGAGCACCACGGCGCGCATCCCCGCGCCCCTCAGCATCACAATGCCGTCGCGCACCTCCTCAATGGGCACGAAGTCCTGCGTTGCTTTTGCATTCTGTGGTGAAGTCATGTAGCGATGCGAATATACGAATTATGCGAATGATACGAATAGGCCCACCATCAAATTATACTAGGTGTTAGCTTCTACACCAAACCGTTTATGAGCCGCCTTCTCAATTTGAATAATACGAATCGGTTTCAAGTACCGATTTCTGAAATTAACGAGCAGTGCAAGTTTTTTGTTGAGATGCTGAAGATAGCGCTGCGTCTGATGGAAATCTTCTTTAAGAATAAGAGGTTTCGCCTTAATTTCTAAAATAATCTTTTCCTCAATGAGAAAATCAATAATATTACCCATTTCACCCACCCTGTATTCCCGCACATAAGGAATTTTGCGCCCAATCAAACCTTTTTCAATTTCATCACCGTACTGCTTTTCGCGCGCGAATCTACCGAGAGAATTATGAGCATCAAAACAGATACCTGTGATGATATAGGAAATCTCGGGATAGATTATTTTACCAACGGGTTTATTCGTTTCATTCGCACTCATTCGTATATTTGCATCGTGTACCTTTATATTCGTATCATTCGCATTCATTCGTATATTTGCATCGCGTACTACTTCCCTCGCATTGTCTCTTCTGCCCCCAACCCCATGTGCTCCTTGATATCAAGACTCCATGTGAGGTCCTTGAGCTTGCTGTCGGAGAGCTTCGGAACGTAGGAGGTGTCCCACGCCGCCGGCGTATTCGCGGATTCGGCCCTCTCATGCGGTTTTCGCTCCCGCTTCTTCCAGATATAGAGGCGATTCCCCGTGATGTAGTGGAAGGCGGCCTCAAGCGTGAAGACGAAGGGCTTCCCGTTGAACTTGTAGAAGGCGAGCGCGAGCCCGAGCCCCGCGACGGGAACGATGAGGGGAATGGAGACGAACCACCACGGAATGAATTTGTACAGGACGAAGGAGAGCCCGGCGGCGCCGACGACGTAGAGGAACTGCTTCACGGTGAGCCGCCCGAATATCTGGTCTTCAATCTCTATGAATTGTGGGACTTGGAAACGCATAGCAATGATACAAATATACAAATGACATCCGAATCTACGAATACCTACAAATCCTCCTTTTTCTTATTCGTAGCCATTTGCAGATTTGTCTCTGATTTGTAGATTAGTATCATACATTTATTTGCAGCCATTCGCAGATTCGTACCCAATTCGTAGATTGGTATCATTTACACCGCCTCTCTGTATGGGTCCTGTTCGTAGCGTTTTGGAGGCGGTGGTGGAACAGTAATGCGGTTTGATGTCCCACGAACAATACCGGAGAGTTTTTCGGCAACGAGGTTTCCACTGGCAGTTTCAGTGGAGATTGTTCGTATTTCTTGCGGAGGCGCAGGCCTAAGCGTCTCCGCCGCCGGCCGAGGAGGACGCGGCGAAACCGGCGGCATGAGTGGGGCCTGCGGCGGCTCCTTCGGGCGACTTTCAAACCGCGCCGGAGGCGTGCCTATGGGCAGATTTGCGGGAGGTTGTGGTTTCGTAGGAACGTATAGCGCGGCAGGTAGGGGCGGTCGCGGAGGGACGGGGCTTGGCGCCAGTGTGTTCATTCGTGAGAGCGATGTTACGGGAGGGACCTCAATGTCGCGGAGTACCTCATCGCGCCGAAGCGCGCTCTCCTCGGGAGTCGGTACAGCTGGCCCGGCGCTCTCCTTCTCCACCATGATGCCCGCCTCCACTGCCGCGCGCTCTTCGTGGATTTCGTGCAGGGCATCACGTATCTCCCGAAATACTCCTTCATTGACCGCTTTTCCGATGAGCGTCGCTTTTTCCCTGCTTGTGCGCAGGCGTGTTTCAAGGTGGCCGATGAAATCGCCCGGGTGCGTGAGCCCCACCATGAGGAGTCCCGATTCACTGGCGACGGCGCCGATCTGGTCAATGTGGAGCCCAAATGTCTGCCCGATTTCCTGTAATTTCTGCGCGACATCCACAGAGGTGACGGCTTGCTTGACGCTCGCGGGCACTTTCGCGTACGCGACCTCAATGCGCTCCTTCGTGTAGCCCGTTCCCTTCGCGATATCAATGAGCTTCGCGATGACTGACCCCTCAAGAATCTCGGACGGTTTCGGTTTCGGCGACTCTGTCGTCGGACGAGACAGGGGCGGCAGAAGCGGCTCTGCCATCGGTCGAGGCGGAGGAAGCGGTGGACGTGGTACTGAAATACCTTGCGGCACTCTCGGAGTGGGAGCTCCCGAGGGTGTGATAAGATTTTTCTGTTTGCTTGGAGTTAGCGTTCCCATGTTCGGAAATATGGCGGTGGGGCGAGGAGATGGTACTGGCAGAGTGCGGACTCCCACAGCAGCCGATGTCGTCACAGGCACATTTCCAGATGAACCGACAATATTTTTAATGAAGAGGTCAGCAATTTCTCCCGCCCGCGCCCTCTGCTCATCACCAAGCTCCTTCTCAAGAAGGGTAATTGTCTCTCCGCGGGTGGGCTGTTTACCCGCGAGCAAGTTTGATGCGAGCGAGTAGAGAGCGCCGATTTCATCAAGCGTCAGGTCAAACACGGCGCCGACATCGTCGCAGAGGGAGATGTAATCCTTGTCAGTTTTGCCCTTTACGGCAGCACGTATTTTTTTGAACTCGTCAAAGTAATTCATGGTGTTTTATGGGTTCGCGGCCAAGAACTGATTCAGAAGTGTATCGTAGCTTGCCTGTGTCGCTGAATCGGTGCTCAGTCGGTTCCAGTCCGTGAAGAATTCCTTCCCCCTCCTGTCTTTAAGGAGCCATAGGAGTGCGTCTTTGTTCTCAACCGTCATCTGCTTTTGAGCATTTCCGGGATTTGCAATTTCGCGCGCAAATTCGTCAAGCAGGTGCGTGGCAATCTTAAAGTGGTCGTCCGTGTCCTTCTCGCGCATAGTTGTCGTAGCGAGGACTGTTCGCGTGAGGCGCCGCAGATATGATTTCTGTTGCCAGATGCGGCCGGGTGCCATGGCGATTTCCGACGGCGACCGCCCGCGAAGCGCCTCACCAAGCGCCTCCTCCCCCCTCTCCGCATAGAAGTCTTGTGTTGTCGAGAAGTCGTTCTCATACCGTTCACGAGAAGGCAGTGAGAGGTCGCGTACCTTACCACGTAGTTTCTCAATCTTTATCTTCTCCCACCCCTCATCGCTCATGCCGACACTTTGTGCCGCAAGAATTTCGTAGATTTCCTGAACGGGTTTCAGCACTTTTTTCTGATCAGGCGTTGCTGTAGCGTACTCTGTATTTATCCTGCTGAGCGCGCCCGTCCAGTTGTTAATCGCATCGGCATTCGGCGCTTCAACACCGAGACCGTTCGTCCGGTCAAGCGCGCGCACCGCGGAGATATTCTTGAGGTCGCGCATATTCTCCTTCTCCGCTTCTCCGAAGGACTCGCTCTTGCGGATGTCATTTATGATGCCGTAGCGAAGGGTGGAGACAAAGGTGGGGTCGGTAAACATCTCGGGACTTGCCCAGTGCATCTGCTCAATTTCTTTCATTGAGTAGGAGCGAACCTTGTCATAGACACGCTTCGGCAGTTTAAGCTTCCCTTTCTTCACCATCTCCTCACGGAAGTTCTTAAGCGTATCCTCCTTGCCTTGAAGCGTCATTGTGCCGGCCTTAATTTCATCATCACAACGCTTCGCGATTGCGCGCAGTTCTCCCTCATCCACCTTGAGACGTTTCAGTCCATCAGAAACGGGTTTATTGCGTGCATTGACATACTGTTTGCGCTCTTCAGTCGTGTGATCCTCCGACCTCATGAGTGCATCCATCTGCGCGTTGGTGAGGAATTGAGCAACGTCAGAGTCCTTAAGAAGATCTTTCGGCATTGAGGTTGTTCCTTCAAGAGAAATCTGTGAGACAGCCCTTTGTATCGCGGCCGGATCTTTGAAAGTCCCATCCGGATTTCGCTCGGCCGTGCGGATCATCTTTACCGCGGAGTCTCGCGCTTCTATGTCAGCAAGGCGCGCCTTCCGTTGCTTGTCCTCCTTATATGCCTCCTGCACAGACTTATCCCCGATTTTCATGGAAACGAGTCCCCCTGTTGTCATCTCGCGAACCTTGCCTCCGACGAATGTGCTGCCAAGATATGACTTGCCGATTTTCTCATCAAGTTTGCGAACACCCCACTCCCCCTTGAGTTTATTGAGGAGCGGTATTCGCTTCGCGACGGCCTGGAATGCTCTGCTCTCGCCTTTGATAGTGACCCCGCGAAGTCCTTGCCGTCCCACCGCCGCCCACATGCCGGTCTCAAGACCCTGGATACTCTTGCCCCACTTCTGGAACGTCTCGGCGCCGAAAGCCCCCATGTCAACTGCAAGTTTGAGTGTGAGCATCATGAGCGAGATGAGGATGAGGAAGTTGACGATGATGCTGATACTCCCCGGCTGCGAGCTCGTGAGCGCGGCGGCGAAGGATTGCTCGCTCGTCCCGACGCCCAAGGTCGCCACCCCCGTTTTGAAGGCGCCCGACTGGACGACGCTGATGACGACATAGGTGAGCGCGAGGTAGGCGGGGGCGAAGAGCGCATTTTGAATGAGAAGCTTCCACCACGTACTCGTATACGATGCGAGTCCGGGCAGGATCCACGCGGCGAAGGCAAGAGGCGACGTCGCCATAAGCATCATGAGCATAACTCCGCGGAAGATGAACATGATCGCTCCCGCGAAAAATACGAAGGCGGTGATGAGCATGAAGATGGAGCCGTAGATGGTAACGAGCGTGATGCTGAAGGCGACGTTGAGACCGGCCTTCACGCCAAGCCCTTCGCTCCCGTAGAGCGTCTGAATCCGGAGCCCCTCCATGAGTTTCGCGGCGATGCCGTTGTCAAGGGCGATTGCGGTCGCGCCCGATCCCGTCTGCGCGCTCGTAATATTCGTCGGTTCCACAATGAGGTCGTAGAAGTGAATGGCGATGATGTTCGTTCCGTCCACGACGGCCTTCGTGATGAAGAGCGAGAAGTTGACGAGGAGCGCGATGATGATGAGCTTGCCGACGAGCTTGCGCGGGCCGTCTCCGCCGAGGCCGAGTATGGTCTGGATGGAGATGTAGAGGAGGATGAAGATGAAGAGAATGTTCGTGAGGTCGCGGAAGATGCGCCAGCCGATGTCAACGACGGGAATTTTCTGGAGGAACGCATCCATGTTGATGATGCTGTTGATTGAGAAATCAAGGAGGAGTCCCGCGAGCCAGACGAGGCGCGAGACGAGCGACATAAGAATATTCCCCACCTCGGCGAAGCAGGAGATGAAGTTGATGCCACTCGGGATAAACCCTGCGGTGAAGGTGATACACCCCGGAATCTGGGGCGGTGTGTTCTTGACCGCCGTCGCGGCTTGCTTCTGCGCAACTCCCGTTTGTCCTACGACAGAAGTTGGCCCTGGCGCGCGTGTATTATCCAAACCTGGAAGGACAGCATCAATTCCCGGAATGCCCTCTTCGGGAAGAGTCCCTTCTAGAAGTCCTCCAGTTTGGTCTACGCCTTGTGCGTGAGCGCTCTGCGGCAAAAATCCTACTGCCCCGAGGAGTACCCCGAGGAGAGCAAGCAGTAGAAATTTTTTTCTAAAAAAATTTTTCATTTTATGGATTGGGTGTTTCTTGATTCCCGTCGGTATTTCCCGAGTTTGCGGCGCTTGGTGGCGGTGCTTCTTCAAATGAAACCTGATGGCTTCCGAGAGGAGCCGTTTCGCCAGGTTTTACGACTTCAAAAACAAGGTAAAATTTGCTCTGCCCATCCTGCAATCGCGAGGATTTCCCCGTGTAAGTGATTGTTACAGGGGTTCCTTTTGTAAGAAGAAGTGGTTCTACAACAAAAGCGTTTATGCTTATTGTGTTCGGTAACGGTAAAGGAGCCGTTATAGCCGAGAGTGAAAGTGCTTTTTTGAGAATAACGCCGGTTGTACCCGGAATGACAATCTCACCCGTCTCCCGCGTTAGATTCCCACCTGTTATTGAGAATTCACTGAATACGCTTTCCGGAGAGCGACCGCCGTCAGAATCAGTTTTCTTCTCAAAAAGTCCGACCCGAATTGATGCATTCGCGATATCTTCATTCGGTGTAATGGTGAAGTTCCCTGAGAAGGTTCCATCGGTCGTGAGAGGTTCTTTTCTTACTGTCACGGGAGTTACCGCAATGTCGGGGCTGTTTGCGTCAGTCGTACCGAAAACCTGAACCTCCACGAGTGCAAGATATGCAGTACCCGGGTTTGTTTTTTGGATCCGCACATAACGCCCGAGGCGGGGAGAGGGAAGTGAGATATCAACATAATTCCTGCTTCCAAAGGCGCTTGAGGATATCGTTGTTCCAAAGGTAATAGCGGGATTACTACCATTGCCGGTGCGCAGGCGGTTGAGTTCTTCCGCGTTTGACAATTTTGGATCAGTAAAGTCTGTCGTAGTGACAAAGAGGTCCATGTCATAATTTGTGAATTGGTTTTTTGATTCTCGGTATATTCTGATGCGTTCAACTGGTTGAGGTGCTTCAGTTGGCTCGGCAAGGGTTACCTGCCAGTAAGGATGAGTTTCATTATTTGTCAGGGAATAGCCGTACGGCGCATCTTTGTTGTATGTTCCTATTGTCATCCCGTCTACAGCGACATCCGAACCCGGGTAGTAGAAATAACCATCTGAGATGTAAGTGCTTGATTGCCCTGTCGGCTTTCCAAGTGCAAGATTTGTCGGTCCTTTCTGCTGTTCTCCGTTGGACTGTAGAGAACCAAGCTCCCCCGGCGCCGATTTCTCGGCCTCTTTCACAAGCCCATCAGCGAAGGTAGTGGTGGCGCGATCAGTAATGAGACTCCTGTCCGGGCTTCCCTCCTCCTCCCCTCGTAGTATGCAACGCGGGTCGGTTGTCCGCGCGGCTCCGCTACAAGTAGGAATTTGGCGGGCAGTGTTCACCGCTCCCTCCACCGTCGGCGAGTCGTAAAAAACGCTTTCATCAGCAAATTCCTCATCTCCGACGCCCGCGAGTCCCGCCGTGCCGTTTATGACCTGCACAATGAGCTGATTGACGAGCGCCGTGACGATTTCGTTGATCTCGTCCGCCATCTCAAGTTTTCGGAGGGATGAGCCGGTGTTTTCGTGGAACTTCTGCTCAATGAAGGAGCCGGGGGTCTGCACGTTGCCGTACTGAAGACACTCAGTTTTCACATCACCCGGAGACTCGTAGTCGCCGATCCTCTCTCTTGCTTGCGCTTGCGTTTCCCTATTCACGCAGGGTTTCCACGAGAGGAATCCCCTCCCCCAGTCAAGCTGCTTCACCTCTATGTTTTGGCGGCCGATAATTCTAATCCCGAGCTCGCTCTGCGCCTCCAGGTAGGCGCCGTAAGGGTTGTTTCCGCCGTAGTTTGAAACGGCGAGCCACCCTCCCCACCCTCCTGCGCGGAAGTCTCCGCGGAGAAACCCTTGTGCCGATCCGGCCGCCCCCTTTACATTCGCAACAATGTCGTCAAGCGTGCAGCGGATTTTTTTCTCAAACCGATTGCTCAAGTTGAGCGAGAGCGCGAGGCGCACATCAAGTCGGAAGGGGTCGCAGAGGAGGCCGAGCTCGGTGCCGTTAATAAACTCACCCGCCCCTTGGGAGGCGATATTGCGAAGAAATCTGGCGGGATTTGTGACGAAGGCGGGAGAGCCGTTGAAGCCCGAATTAATCCAGTTCACGACGCTGTTCGTGAGCTGGTCAATCATGGCCTGCGCCATCGTCGTTGCAAGGGGGTCCAGCACTCCTTCCTTGAGCTTCTGCCAGAGGTCCGTTCCGGTCTGGATTGTCTCCTCGGTGAGGGTTTTTCCAGCGATAATTTTACGGACGATGCCAACCTTCGTGTTTTTTAGGTCACCCACAGGGACTTCTGCTCCCTGTGCGTGTGCTTTGTGTGTCGATACAACAAAAAAGAAGCTCGGCACAAGGAGTGATAGGACGAGCGCCGCCGCGAGCAAATTCTCGGGGGTTTTGTTCATCTGTCGCACCCTCCATTATATACTGCCCGCAATGACAGAACCACCCTCGTCCCTGTTGAAAAACACGCCGCTCTTTATGAAGTATGCATCCAGTTTTTTAAGCGCAGTGTGGAGTGATTCCGCGGCCCCTTGGTAGGCATTGATTGCCTCCGCCGCGCGCACCGGGTCCTCAAAGAGAAGGGACAGGGCCTCAATCACAGCCGTTACTCTGGAGAGTGAGGTGAGAAACTCAGCATGGAGCGTCTCGGCGCCTTGCGGCGCGGGTGTCTGTAGGGTAGCGGAGGTGATACTTTTGTAGCCATCCAGTATCGGTCCGAGGGCACGCAACCGCTCGGGGTCCTTTGTCCGAATTGCGCTCTCAAATATGGCGATTTCGTTCTCCACACCATCCGGGGAGTTCTCTACCAGCGCGACTCCGAGTGCGTTTCCGTAGTAGCGGATGGTCGCCGTATCTTTCTTGTCAGAAGTGATTACGTCTGCGCTCGTCTAGACACGGCCGAATGACGTTTTACCCGCACTCTGTATTGCATCCTTGATTATACCCCCGCTTTCCTCGGCGCTTAGGGACACGCCGGCTTCTTTGAGGGAGAGGTAGCGGGCGAAGAACTCGCGGCTAACTCGTTCGGTGGTGCTGAGCTCCTCCGTTTCGCCGCTCTGCCCCTGCGCCGCAGCCTTTTCCGTAAACGCATCGTCGGGGCCCCTCCGCGCAGGATTCCGTCCCGTTCGCACTTCTTCTCCGTCCGCTGTGCCGTCGGCGTCGGTATCCGCCTCGCGCGGGTTCGTCTGCCATAATGATTCCTCCCAGTCCTTAAGGCCGTCGCCGTCCGTATCGGCATCAAGCGCCACCGCGCTCCCGCTTCTGCCAAATGCACCGGTGCGGTACTCGGTCGGCGCATTTTTGTACTCAAGAATGAGGAAAATTCCCCCAACGAGCGTGATGGTGATGACGACGGCGGTGAAGAAAGAGCGGGGTACTATCATGAAAGTAGGAGAAGAAACCTCTGCACTACTGGAGTATACCATACCCTGTCTCATTTTTTGCATTTTTCAACGGCGCAATCCACAGAAGCCGCTTGACTTTTTGCCGAATCTCGTCCCATAATTCTCCTTAGAAGTTCAGTAACAAAACAAAAACAACAAAGGGTTTCTAACCCTTTGTTCCGAGAGTGCTCGGACGAAATGAAAAGTTGGAACCTTTCATTTCGCTCTCCGCTCGTCGGAACCAACCAAAGGAGGCATGTCGTGAAGATTACTCTCATGTCGGTGTTTCTCGGGCTCGTACTGCCCCTCGGCGCGCCTCTCTTTGGTGCCCAAAGTACGCTCAAAGTCATTGTGGAATGGCTGGAACAGGAAGTTACCTGGTACCCAGCGGTGCCCTACTCGCGCGTTTATTTCCTCAAGGCGCGCATCATGGCGACGGAGGATGTATACCTCCACTCGCTGGAAGTTTGGCCATGGGGGACGGTGAAGTACTCCTCCATTTTTACGCGGATCGTGCTTGCCAAAGAGGACCGCACCATGATCGGATACGATCTTGATGAGAGTGGCAGGTTCGTGCGAGACAGCAGTAACAAAGTGCTTCCACAGGAGACCGTCGCGCTCTTTACCCCCCTCAAACTTCTCGCGCGAACGCCCGTCACACTTCTCATTGGAGGTGAGATCGGGCCAATTGACGAGGAGTCAGGAAACCTCCTGACACTCAAGGCCTTCGGTCTTACGGTGAAGAAGGATGATAAATGGAACAGTCCTCCACTCAACCCCTCTGTTGTCACGGGTTTTCCCATGGCGGGACGGGTCTTTACGTTGCGGGCGACCAGAACGATTGGGAGTATCACCCTTGAGAACGACCCATCGTTTAAGAGCCATGAGGTGACGGATACCGGCAAGGAAGTCGTCCTCGGCCGTTTCAAGATGAAGGTTGGGCCCGAAAACGGGTTCGACGTGCGGAATGCCTACATGCGCTTCAACGCGAGTGTGGGATTTGCGCATGCGAAGGATGTCACAGACATTACTCTTGAGCTCGAAACACCATTCTCCTTGTACCGGTACAGCACACGCGGGTCCCTCAACTACGACGACTGGTATCAACAAAAAATCGCCTTTAATAGAGGCTCATGGACAGACGCTGATTGTGAAGGGTGTCCGGTCTACCCATCGGTTGATGCGGGTGAGTGGTGCACGATAGAGCTTCGCGGTCGCCTCGGAAAGACATTCCGGAACGGTAGCACAATCTCTGTGGAGCCGGACGTGGTAAGGTGGTCGGGTTTTGACCCCTCGCTTCTCTATGTAGAGGAGTATGAGGTGATACCGACGCGCACTACCGAACCGCCGACAGTTCTGACGGTCAATGTGCCGGGCATGAAAATGCCGGAGGTGAGGCTGATCCTGTCGAAAGTTCTCGACTCTGGCGGTCAGTCTGATCTGGACTACTTTCGGGCTTACTTAAAAATGGAAAGTGAGCCGTGGCGCTTCGCCATTCTGGAGTACTCCACAAATTTTGTTGACTGGCGAGAATTCCCCTCGCTATATAGACTGGATTCTGTCGCGACCGATGCGCAAGGGAAAGGGTCTATTGAGATTTTGGTGTACAAAGTGCACGCACCTCAACAGATCTTCTTCCGGACAAAGAACTACTACCCCGGATATATACGCAGAAGTAATTGGTAATGAAGGTTGTATGTGCGGGTACTCTCACGGGCCGTTCCGCTATCCGCCTCCGTCTCCGCCAGTTGGCGGATGACGGATGGCGGAGCGGAACGGCCTTTTTCTTTGGCAGAGAGAGTTTTCGGGTGTGGGTGCGCAAACATTACTGCAGGATATTGAAAATCGCTCCCGGCTCACCTTCGCTGAAATGAACACCCTGCAGCTTAAAAAATTTCGCGAGACGAAAATGTACCTCTACTGACGCAACGACCGCTTCGTTGTAACTCTGAAATGCCTCGGCCGGAATACTTCCCTTTTGTGCAAAACTGGCAAGTTCTGCTACTGCCGCTCCCTGCGCGACATATGCGTTCGCGAGTATGATATGGAGCCCGCTCGTCATGGGGGGATATTCCGAGATATTTTTCAATGCAATACCAAGGGAGCTGTACTTGATCCCAACTTCGCCAAGTGCCGCGATGTTTTCCGCGTTCGGCGTTCTCAGAGCAGTCATGAATAGTTCCGCCTCACGAAACTCCTTCCCTTTGAGGTGCGCGAGGATTACGCTTCCAATCACATTTGCATATTTGCGAGGCGCCAGCGTTTCCTCGCTCTCCTCTCGCGGCGGCGCTAACACCTCAATCTCCCCAGAGACTTCCTTCTCTGCTCTATTCTGTGTAGGTTCGGGTGCGGGGGGAGAAGCAGGAGGGAATAGTTTGAGCATTGATGGGAGGAAATCTTCTCTCGGAAACGGGGGGCGCAGTAAAGCGTCGGTACTACGATCCTTTGGCCCCTGCTTTTTCGGATCTCTTCCCAGACGCACCTCCTCGCCGTCATCGGTACCATCCTTATCGGTGTCCCGTTCTTTTGGATTGGTCCCGTGTAGCTCTTCTTCAAAATCAAACAGCAAATCGCCATCAGAGTCTTTTATAAACGTCGCCGCTTCCCTCTCTTCGGAGAATTGTTTTATCACTGTACTCTTTTCCGTTCCCACCGGAACATCGGCGCCACCTCGTGATAGGATGGTTGCGATAATGAGTACTACCGCGATGAGTGCAGTGACGAGAAACGACGGCATACCGCATCATGATAGCGCACATGCCGGCTATGGTATACTTCTTTTACGATGAAATCGCGTGGACTCCCCTTTTTTGCGAGCGCCTTAATTTTTCCTCTTCTCCTCCTTTCAGTGCCAAGTAATGCGCACGCGATCATACCAATACCCTGTGCGATCGGTATCTGTATCGGCGGCCCGCCGATTAGCTCTGTTATACCATGTGTGAACGGACTGTGGATTGACGGTATTTTTATGTATATCTATGGTACGAAAACGTTTCCAATAGCACCCCCGACGCACCCGGGCCAGTTTGTGCTCGGCTCGGCGGCGGGGTTCATGGTCTGCCTTCAGCCGTGCCCCATCGGTCTTTGCCCGATTGGCGGGGGATTTATCATACTTCCTTTGACAGGGGCAAGCGCATAACGTAATCATTACCCCCCTATCGTCGTGTCAATTCGCCGCGGCGAATTGACACGATTTTACGGCCTTATGGGGCCCTTCTACGCATCGCGCTTTTTGTCAGACACTTCCACGCGTCGGGGGTAAGATTCTCCGCGCGCGCGGTTTCCAGCCCACACGTCAACCTGCCAGGTCGGCGTCTTGAAACGGCTCTATTGAGGCATATTTCTACTGCTCAATTTTTTTGTTTGCAGCAAGACACTTCCACTCTGCACGCGTAAGATTTTCAGGACGGGCGTTTGTGGATATCCCGCAATGCTCAAAAACTTCCAATGAGACTCCGAGAACACTTCGCAACAACTTCCTTTTTTTAGAAAAGCCTTTTTTTAGGAGTGCAAAAAATTTTTCTTCTTCAGCCACATCGGCGAAAAGATTACGAGAAATGTTTTCTATAGCGATAATTGCCGAATCAACTTTCGGTGGAGGCGAGAAACTTCCGGCTTTCACGGTATCAATGTAGTGGGGCATTCCGTATGCCTTTACGCTTATGGAGAGAATACTCTCCTTTCCGTCCGCGGCGATGATGCGTTTCGCAACCTCCTTCTGAAGGAGGAGCACCATGCGTGACGGCTGTTCCTGCGTGCTTAAAAATTTTTTGAGGAATGCGCCGGTGATGTAGTAAGGGAGATTTGCTACGAGCTTGTAGCTCATAGCTAGTAGCTGGTAGGCAAGAGGGTTAAAGAGAAGAATATCTTGTTGTATAAGAGTGAGTCGTCCGGAAGTGATTTCACTGAAGAATTTTTCCTGGAGGAGTGGGATGAGGCGCGCGTCCTTTTCAACGGCGACGACGCGCGCGCCTGCGCCAAGCAGGCGCGCGGTGAGAACCCCCTCCCCGGGTCCCACCTCAAGCACCGTTTCTCCGGGCGTAAGATGCGCCGCCGCAACTATTTTTCGTAGCGCCCCTTCCGAACGCAGAAAATGCTGCCCTAGCGATTTTTTCCTTAAAACTCTCATCAAATTTTATTCTTCCCAAATGTCCCAGGTGTCAATCCGCCGCGGCGGATTGACACCAGTAGTCTCAATCGAAATGAATGGTTTTGCTCGGCGTGCTTCTGTTATAGAGCGCGATCTCCTCTTCGAGCGACTCTTCGGGAACGTCAAAGATGAACTCGGAGGGAACGTTTAGCTGTCGCATGCCGAAGATGAGGCGACTCCCCGCATAGGAGAGGATCACCTTTTTTCGGGCGCGGGTGACGGCAACATAGAAGAGGCGCCGTTCCTCTTCCGCTTCCGCGCCGGAGAGCGCCTCCTCTGAGAGGCGCCGGTGCGGAAAAAGGTCCTCCTCAAGTCCGGTGATGAAGACGCAGTCAAACTCAAGACCTTTCGACGCGTGCACCGTGAGGAGCTTCACCGCGTCGCACTCCTTCATGAGCTCGTCCTGGTCGCTCGCGAGCGCGGCGTCTGTGAGAAAGTGCAGAACGCCCGCGGGGCCTTCGCGGTCGTAGCGCGCGGCGAAGCTCGCGAGCTCGCGGATGTTTTCCAGCCGCTCCTCCCCTTCCGCATCGCTCTCCTTGAGCGCTTTGCCTTGCCCCGTCTCCGCAAGGATGAAGCGGACGAGCTCGCTCGGCGGTTTCCGCTCGCTCGCTTCCTTGATGCGTGCGAGGAGGGAGCGAAATGAAACGAGCCTTTCCTTCATCGCGGCGGGGAGTTCTCCCTCGCGGCCGGCAAGAATCTTTAGGAGAGAAACTTTTCCGATGCCCCGCGGAGGCACATTGACGATGCGTTTGAAGTCGGAAATTGAATCAGGCTCGCGCGCGACGCGCAGGTACGCGAGCACGTCTTTCACTTCACGCCGCTCAAAGAAACGTGTGCCGAGCACTTGGTACGGGACATCGGCCATGAGGAATGCCTCCTCAAGCGAGCGCGACTGAAAGTTCGCGCGGTAGAGCACGGCTATCTCGCGTGCGGGAACACCCTCCGCAATGAGGCGCCTTGCACGATCGGCGACGAAGCGCGCCTCGTCCGTCTCGTCAATCGCCTCAAAGAGGCCCACGCGCTCGCCCTCGCGGTTCGCGGTGAAGAGATTTTTCTCGCGGCGGAATTTGTTTTTCGCGATGACGCGGTTCGCCACATCAAGAATCCGCTTCGTGGAACGGTAGTTCTCCTCAAGGAGCACCACGCACGCCTCGGGGTAGTCCTTCTCAAACTCAATAATGTTTTTGATATTCGCCCCGCGCCAGCCGTAGATTGATTGATCCACGTCGCCGACGACGCAGATATTTTTCTCCGTTCCCGCAAGCGCGCGGGCGAGGAGGTACTGCACGCGGTTCGTATCTTGGTACTCGTCAATATGAATGTAGCGCCAGACGCGCGCGTAGTGTTCCCGAATCTCCGGCTGCGCAAGGAGCTCGTGCGCCTTGAGGAGAAGGTCATCAAAATCAAGCGCCTTCTCGGCGCGAAGGAGCGCGTCGTAGCGCTCCCACACCCGCGCCACCAGTTCGCCGAAGTAGTCTCCCAAGGCTGTCTCGCGGTAGGAGGCAAGGCCGACCGCATTTCCCTTCTCGCGCGAGATGGCGCCTTGCACCTTCCCCGCGTCAATCTGCTTCGGATCGTGGCCGCTCTCTCGCAGCGCGTCTTTGAGCGCGCGGATTGAATCGGCGCGGTCAAAGATTCCGAAGCGCCGCGGCACACCGACCCGCTCGCCCTTCTCGCGGAGGATGTGCACCGCGAGTGCGTGGAAGGTGGAGACGAAGGGGTGTTCGTGAAAGGAGACGGGGAGGTTTAGCGTCGCATCTTCCGCGATGAGCCGCTCCACGCGCCCCTGCATCTCACCAGCCGCCTTGTTCGTGAAGGTGATAGCGAGAATTTCATGCGGGGCGACGCCGCCATGAAGGAGATGGAGGATTCGGTGCGCGATGACGCGCGTTTTTCCAGCGCCCGCACCGGCGATGATGAGAAGCGGTCCCTTCGTGTGAAGGGCCGCTTCTTTTTGGCGCGCATTCAGCTTTTCAAGGTGTGAGTTGTGCACGCGCTGTACTATATCATACAGTGCTCGCGGGTCTCTCTTTCAATTTTGTTCCATATTTTTCGCCCTATGTTCCATGATTTCCGCTGTCCCCACCCCCTCCCCACCCCTCGTTGACTTCACCCCTGCCTTCGCTATAGTAGAGAGGTCCTGTCACGGGCGCAAACGGTCAGTATGGCTCAACCGAGCCCTTTTCTGGAAGATTGAGTGATTTACCGGCTAAGATTTGGCTTATTCCTCTCACCCTTCATGACCCCGCTTCGAACGGCCAGGTAGGCCGAAAGAGGCGGGCGACATATATTGGTTTTTGTTGGAGCACGCGCCTTTCTATGGGGGCAGTGCTTGGTTCCCTTTTCATGGCTACCATTGTCTTTCCTTCCGTCGCCGCGGCGGGAGTTTTTTCTTTCTTTGCAGAGTTGTTTTCAGATAGGGACGAACGGGCACAGGCGGCAAGCGTCGGAAACGCCCAGACGATGGCGCTCCTGGAAGCCGCGCGCAACCGTGACCCGAATCCTTCAAAAGGGGGCGGTGATATAACGATTGTCGGCGGCACGGCGCTTCTTCCCGAGACCGGTCCCTCCGGCACCATTGCGAACATTGAGGATACTCCCCTCGCGGGTGAAATCAGCATCTACGTTGTACGCGAGGGAGATTCCCTCTCCGCCATTTCCAAGATGTTTGGGGTGTCGGTGAACACGATCGTGTGGGCGAACGACATCAAAAATGCCATCATTCGCCCCGGCGACCGGCTCGTCATTCTCCCCGTGTCCGGCGTCCAGCACACCGTTAAGAAAGGGGAGACAATCCAGAGCATCGCCCTCAAGTACAAAGCTGACCTTGCCGAGGTGCTCCAGTTCAACGACCTCCAGCCCGGCGCGGAGCTCGCCATCGGTTCAACCGTCATCATCCCGGATGCCGAGCTCGCCGCTCCGATACTCACCATGCCGTCTCGCGTCCGCGGCGCGGGCGGGCCGTCATACGACGGATACTACCTCCGGCCCGTTGCCGGCGCTCGCAAGACGCAGGGGCTCCACGGGTACAACGGCATTGATCTCGGCGCACCCGAAGGTACCCCGGTGCTTGCCGCCGCGTCAGGACAGGTCATCATCAGCAGAAATTATGGCTGGAACGGAGGGTACGGCAACTATGTTGCGATTGAGCACGGCAACGGGACCCAGACGCTCTACTCGCACCTCTCGCTCAACGCCGTGTTTGAAGGGTTCCATGTCGCGCGCGGACAGATCATCGGGTACGTCGGGCAGACCGGCAAGGTGACCGGCCCGCACCTCCACTTTGAGGTCCGCGGGGCAAGGAATCCGTTTTGATTCACGAAATTTGAAACACAAAAACCGTCCCGCTCCGCCAGTTGGCGGATAGCGGGACGGTTTTTCTTTTTCCTACTGCGCTACCCACTACAAACTACCACCTAGTTTCTTCGGTCGGTACGACAGCGCTTCCAGAAGATGATGTTCGCGGACATCCAGCGCTCCCTCTAGGTCGGCGATGGTGCGGGCGAGCTTGATGACGCGGTGGTAGCCGCGTCCCGAGAGGCCGAGCTTCTCTGCCGATGAGGCGAGGAGCGTTTTCTCTCTGTCGGGGAGCGGCACGAAGCGTTCAATATCGCGAACGTTCATCTCGGAGTTTGTTGTGATGCGTCTTCCCGCCTTCACGAAGCGTTTCCCCTGCACCCGGCGCGCCTGTTCTACTCGTCGGCGAATACCCTCGCTTTCTTTGTCGCCCTCATCCGGCTTCTTCTCGCCGAGCGCTTTGATCGGCATGCGCGACACCTCAATCCAGAGGTCAATGCGGTCAATGATGGGGCCCGAGATTTTTCGTTGGTAGCGCTGTATGGAGAGCGGCGTGCAGATGCACTCTTTGCCTCGCGTGCCGAAATTTCCGCATGGACAGGGATTGAGCGCCGCAATGAGGATGAAGTGCGCCGGAAACTCCGCCGTGCCTTTCGCGCGCGAGATTGAGACGACCCTGTCCTCAAGCGGTTGGCGCAGGGCCTCAATGACGCGGCGGTCAAACTCGGCGAACTCATCTAAGAAGAGGACGCCCTTGTGCGCGAGCGTTACTTCGCCCGGGCGCGGGAACGTGCCGCCGCCGACCATCGCGACGTAGGAGGAGGTGTGGTGTGGCATACGGACAGGGGGCTCTCTGACAAGCGTGTTCCCGAGGGCGCCGGCAACGGAGTGTATCGCGGTAACATCCAGACACTCCTCGTGCGAGAGGGGCGGGAGAATGGTACGGAAGGCGCGGGCGAGCATCGTCTTCCCCGTCCCGGGCGGGCCCCACATTGCGAGGTTGTGCGCTCCCGCGGCGGCGATCTCAAGTCCGCGCTTCGCGCTCTCCTGACCGCGCACGTCCGAGAAATCAAGCTCCGGCCGCGCTCCCGCGCGCGCGATTCTCGTCGGGGGCGTGGGGAGAAGTTTTTTCGCGTCCCCCTCTCCCGCGGTGTTGAGGTGATTGATGATGTCGCCGAGGTGCGAGGCGGCGAAGACGGAAATCCCTTCAATGAGTGCCGCTTCAGCGGCGTTCTCGGCGGGAAGAAACACCTCGCGGATGCCCGCCCTTTGCGCACTACGAACAATCGGGAGTACCCCGCGAACTGGGCGGAGTCCCCCATCAAGCGAGAGTTCGCCGATGAAGAGCCGCCCCACTGGATCAAACCGGATGTCCTCTGCCGCAAGGAGGTACGCGAGCGCAATCGGCAGATCAAAGAGAGGCCCCTCTTTCTTGAGATCCGCCGGTGCGAGTGAGATGGTTATCCTCTGGTTCCGATGTTTCGGCGACTTGAAGCCGCTGTTTTTGATGGCGGCCGAGACACGATCCTTTGATTCCTCCACACCTTTGTCGGGAAGGCCGACGATTGAGAACGCGTGGAGCCCCTTTGAGAGGTCAACCTCAACAGTAATGAGACCTGCCGAGAGGAGGTTTGCCTGGCCACTACCGACCTTCGCGAAGGGCATAAGAGAAAATTTCTAATGACTACTTTCTAATATCTAATAGGAATTAGGAATTCTTGAATTAGGAATTTCCCCCTATCCCATGTGCCGTTTGCATGTCGTTGCGGCGGGGTTTGCGTTCAGACGGTCTTCCTCAATCGCCTCTCCGCCGACAGCGCAGTTGCCGTAGGCGCCCTCCGCAATCCGTTTGAGCGCGCTCTTCACCTCGTTGTAGCGGATCTCCAGCTGTTTCAAGATCGCCGCGTTCTCCTCAAACGCCTCCATGCTGTCGGCAACCTCATTCTGGTCAGAGGCAAGTATATCCATTTTTTCTGGCACCGGCTCCCAGTCGGCCGGGTTTGACGGATTCACGCGCCCGACGCTCTTGAGCTCCGCCTCAAGCGTTTTGAGTTCTTCCTCAAGCTTCTGTTTGTATCCATCAAGATTTTTCATGGTTCCATTATAGCAGAGCGGTGAAAAGAGCAAGGGCGTTCGAGTTGGCAAGATCGATGTTCTCTGATAGTCTTTTTTCGGATTCAAGACTACACAACCAAACAATGAAAGGATAGCAAATGAATGTACATTTTGACAGAAACTCCGGGCGGCTCATGTTGACCGCGCTAAACGAAGATGAGCGCGAGATGATTCGGGCGATTTCGGAGACCCCCACTGCCTCCGGTCTTCCCGAACGCACGGGAAGCGGCGTGCCGTACCAAGTCATTCTTGACCTCACGGGGGTTACCGCGACGAGGAAGATTTCTCGGGAAGAAGTCCCCGCCGGTTTCTAATTCGCGACTTCCCTAACAAATTCACAGAGCCGTTCCGATCTCTCGGAATGGCTTTTTTTAAGTTTCTAAAATTAACGGACGAGCTGCCGTTGCAGGAGCCGCTTGTTGATTTCGGCGAGCGCCTCCTCGCTTCCCGCAATCACAATCGTCTCTTTGTCGGGGAGCGCATAGATGAGCGTGGTCGTGCTGGTGTCCGAGCCTGCCTGCGCAGGCAGGCGAAGTACCCGCGCGTCTTTGTTGCGGACGACAATATCAACGAACGGCGTGGTGCGCAGTGACGTGGTCGTCCCGCGCGCGCTCCTTCCAATGAGGGGGACGAGATCGTCGCCGAGGTTGCGCTCCCACTGAAGCATCCCTGCGAAGGCGGTCTCAAAACTCTTCGTCTTGAAGACGATGAACGTCTCCTTCACGCTCCCTCCGTAGAAGCCGAGCGCGAAATTGTTTTCAATTGAGCGCAGGAGCGAAGGCGGCGCCTTGAGCTCCATGCGCTCCGCGAAGGCGCTCGCAGAGAGGGGTTCCGTCGGCGGGGTTCCGGGAGTCACTCTTTCCTTCAGCGCTTCGTCGCCCGTAGTTTCCGTCAGGGTGAGGAGGACGATTGTTCCCTTCGCGATGGTAACCTTTCCCCGTTCGTCGCGGATGAGGCGGATGAGCTCGGTGCGCTTCCTCCCTGCGGCCGGGAGTTCCCTGCTAGTTTCGGCCGAAATAATTGCAGAGCGCTCGCCCCTTTCTCCCTCTTGTGGCGGCGGCGATTCATTTTTTACTCGGAACAAGAAGAGAGTTCCGATGGCACCTCCTCCGCCCAAGATGAGGACGAGACTTATGATTAAAAGCAGGCGCGCGCGTGAGGCGGTCGCGGCTGTCTCCTCCGGGAAAAGAACGGGGCCTGCGCCTGCCCGCGCGGCGGGGGCAGGCGGCACGGTGAGCGCTTCGAGCGGCACCTCTCCCCGCGGCGGCGAAGTGCGCGCTGGTTCGGCGGGGGCGCGAACGGTGTGTGTGGATGGCGGCACGCGAACAGGGGTCTCGGGGTCAAGGGGCGACACTTTTTCCGCCGGTGCGACGAGGCCGCCTTCTGGCGAAACTCCCGCGCTTGGAATTGGTACCGGAGGAGTAGCAGGTGTTTCTCGCCGAATGGCGCGAATGCCGCTTGCGGGTGCTGGGCTTGCGGCGGTTGCTCCCACGGGAGCGCTGGTTCGGGTCTCGGCGCTCCCCACCCCGACGGGGGGTGACTCGGTCTGAAACTCCGATCCTTGTAACTCTCCTCTCACCTCTTGCTCAAGCGCAGATTCAGCGCGCGCTGGTTTTGCCGCTGTGCTCTCGTCGGGGATTTGCGGCGCGACCTGTGGTCGCACCGCCCCCACTTTCTGTCGCGCGAGTTCGTTTGCGCGCCTGCTCTCGGCTATCGCAATCTTTGCAAGCGAGCCCTTTTGGGAGCGCAAGGCCGCCTCAACGTCCGCCTGGTAGGTGCGCAGCGGGCGGAGGATATCGTCTTTTTTCTCTGCGCTGTCTGTGCCGTCAGTGTTTTCCTGTGGCATAAAGGATTCCCGCAGTTTTCTGCGAAGGTGTCCCGAAGCGGTTATATGTTTTACACACTTCCTCTTTTCCGCTTTTAGCGTCTGTGGTCGCCGTGCTGTCCGTGAGGACGATCTGTTCGCGTCCCGGCACTGCTTCCCGGCGCGCTTCCACGGCGCTTCGCGAAGTCGGGGTCAATGTCCTTGAGCGAGAGGCGAATGCGGTCGCCCTCCACCTCCTTCACAATGACGGGAATCGTCTCGCCTTCCTTGAGGACGTCCGTTACCTTGTTGATGCGCCACGGCGCGATCTCGGAAATGTGCAGCAGCCCTTCGGTGCTTCCCCCTATTCTAACAAATGCGCCGAAATCCGCGATGCGGGTTACCACGCCGTCAAACCGCTCCCCCGCTTTGTACTCGCGCGTCATGTCGGCAATAATCTTCGCCGCTTTTTCCGCCGTGCCGTTCTTTCCCGTGATGAAGACAGAGCCGTCGTCCTCAATGTCAATCGCGTCAACGCCGGTAGAATCTTTGATCTCGTTGATCGTCTTGCCGCCCGTGCCGATGATGAGCCCGATCTGCGAGGGCTTCACCGTGAGGAGAATGATTTTTGGCGCGGAGGGAGAGATGTCCGGTCGCGGTGCCGCAAGTTCTTTTTCAATTGTATCCAGAATATGATGTCGCGCATCCTTTGCCCGCACGAGCGCCTCCGCGAGAATCGGGAGCGGAATGCCGTCCACCTTCACGTCCATCTGGATTGCCGTGACGCCGACCCGCGTTCCCGCCACTTTTAAATCCATGTCGCCGTGGTGGTCTTCCGGTCCCTGAATGTCGGTGAGGAGCGCGTACTCATACTTCATTTCGCCCTTGGCGGATTTCGCTACGCGGAGCATCAGCCCCGAGGCAATGCCCGCGACCGCGGCTTTGATAGGGACGCCTGCGTCCATGAGCGCGAGTGCGCTCGCGCAGACACTCCCCATGGAGGTGGAGCCGTTTGAGGAAAGGGATTCGGAGACGATGCGGATGGTATAGGGGAATGTTTCTTTCGGCGGGAGCACATGCTTGAGCGCCTTCTCCGCGAGCGCGCCGTGTCCCGTCATACGTCGGTTTGTGCCACCAATGCGACCCACTTCGCCGGATGAGTACGGCGGGAAGTTGTAGTGATGCATGAAGCGCTTTTTCGTCTTGACCTCCATGCCGTCAATTATCTGCGCGTCGCCGGGTCCGCCGAGCGTGAGCGCGGAGAAGATGTGTGTCGCGCCGCGATAAAAGATGCCGGAGCCGTGGAGGATTGGGGAGATGCCGCCCGCTTTGGCGAAGAGGGGGCGCACGTCGGTTAGTTTCCGTCCGTCGGCGCGGCGCGCCCGCATAATCGCCTCCTCGTGAATGAGTTCAGAAAGTTTATCCTCAAAAAAGTTGTCAGCGATGCTAGGTTTCTGGTCGGGAAACTTCTCCAGAGCGCCCGCGAGCCACTCCCGCTTCAGTTCATTGATGTGCTCGCCGCCCGTCTTCCCTATGAAGATGCGCTTCATAAAGGTTGGTGCAATCTTCTCCTCAAACAGCGGCGGCATTTCCGGCGGCATTTCCGGTTTCGGAATCACAATTTTCGCCTTCGCGCGCAGGGCGATGATTTCTTTTTGCCACGCCTGTACCCGCTCAATCTCCTCGCTCGCTCGCGTGAGGCCGTCCACGATGACACCCTCCGACATCTCCCGCCCGTCATTCTCAATCATATTGATGTTGCCGTCCTTGCCGCAGACGGTCTGCTCCATCTCAAAGATTCCCTGCTCGCGGTCGGGGTAGGTCGGGTTGACGATGAACTCATCCCTCCCCTCAAACTTTCCGATGCGCACCCCCGAGACCGGCCCGTTCCACGGGATGTCTGAAGTGCCAAGTGCGAGGGATGCGCCGATGACGGCAAGGATGTCGGGGTCGTCTTCGCCAAGCGAGAGGATAGTGACGACGACCTGTACCTCATGGCGGACGTGGCTGTCAAAAAGGGGCCGGATGGTGCGGTCCACGATGCGTCCCGAGAGTATGGCCTCATCCGAAGGCCGCCCTTCCCGTCGGATGAAACGGCTCCCGAGAATCTGCCCCGAGGCGTAGAAGCGTTCTTCGTAATCAACGGTGAGCGGGAAGAAGTCTCCCCCGCCCTCGCGGGGCTTCGTTCCCATGACGGCAGTTATGAGTACCACGGTGTTCCCGTAGCGCATCAAGACCGACCCGTTCGTCTGTTCCGCCAAATCATTAAACTCCGCGATGAGCGGTTTGCCCCCGATCGGGAGCGAGTATTCTTTTTTCTTCATTATAATCCCAATCTACAAATTGTATCCAAATGCTACAAATATTATAGAATCCTAATCTACAAATCTGCATCCAAATGCCGCAAATTATTCGGATGAGTGCATTCGTAGCCCACTATTCGGATACGGAGTGATCTGCGGATGGGAGACTTGAACCGACCGTTCAAATCTGTGTATCCGAAGACCACGCCCGTCTAATAATGGAGAGTAGTGTAGCAGAAACAACCACGCCGCGGTATTTGACAAAATAAATCATTTATGTAATGTGGCTATAGAGTTTTGTGAATTTGCGGCAGGAACGAAGCTCGCGGAAGCGAGGAGCGTGTGTAAGCCGTTCGGTAATACGAGGTTGCCCCTAGGTTGGGCAGAGGTAACACTCTCAGCAAAGGCGGCGGTAGCCGCGGTCGTCGAATGGACTAAGGGACCCGCATGTCGGCCGGCGATATGTTTCTGAATGCGCATCGGTAAGGAGGTGCGCAGACCGAATTCCCCACCTCGGGGTCTGGCTGAGCGTTTCTTCCGCGATTGGAGGGTGGACCGTGCTCCACCCTCCTCAATTTCTCTCGCTCTCTATATCTTGGTATCCCGCACACGCCGAGAATATCAACGGCTTCCCCACGGAGCCGTTTTTTGTAACCCCCGTGTCAAACCTGCCGGGTCGACACGATTTTTTGCCTCTGTAGAGGCGTTTTTATCCAACGTTTTTTATCCCGCGCGGGCGGTGTGTCACAAATTGTATGTCGTGTCGCTACGGCGGTCTATTTCAATTTCAACAGCCCTCCCTTTTTCATCAAGTGAGAAAAGAATTCTGATATCTCTCTTGCGAATGCGGTAACGGTTGGGCAAACCCTCTAGTTTTTTCATGCTAAGACCGGTAAAGTCGCCCACTACAATGCGAGCGAGGAGCATAACAATAATGGTACGACGTTTTCCATCAAGCTTTTGAAGGAATTTTTGTATTTTGTCCGGCATTGAAGCGATGAATTGCGGACAGTAATTGTTCAGCGGTTATTAATTTCTCCCGTCCTTTTGTGAGGTCAAGAAGTGTTTCCCATGTTCCTTCATCTCCCCACTCGTCCACGGGTGTAATTTTGAATGCCGGTTTTGAACGCCGGACGACAACGAACGATTTCCCCCTCCCGACCGCCCTGATGTAGGTTTCGGTGTTTTCGCGCAGTTCTTTGAGTCCGATGATGTTCGTTTTCATACACAAAAGATTATCTTAAGATAACCTTCCACACAACTTGACAAAAACGTTTGTTAAGCTTATACTTCTGTCAGTATCACAAATAAGGAGAAAGGAAGTTCTTGAAAAACAGAATACACGCAGTCATTTTTGACTGCGACGGCGTGATCGGCGACACCGAACCGCTCCACCTGGTGGCGCGGCAAATTGTGTACGCTCGGTACGGTTTCATCCTCACTCGAGAGTTCTACATCGAGGCGATGATGTCGCGTTCCCATGAAGAGCAGATGCGGGCGGCAAGCTGCGACCCTAAGCATTCCGAGGTCATCAGGTCTGAAGTGCGTAATGTGTACAATCTTATGCGCCAAGAACTGCTTCGGGAAGTGCCCGGTGCGGCTGATTGTCTTCGGCGTTTCGGTGGCGACTTCTTCCTCGCGGTCGCTTCAACCCAACCAAGGGATGTGGTGGTGGGTGTGATTGGGCAAGCTGTTGGAAACGCTCTACTTCACTTGTTTGGGCGGAACATCGTTTCCGGCGAAGATGTGCCGAACAACAAACCGGCGCCTGATGTGTACCTCAAAACGGCGGAACTGCTCGGGATTGCTCCCGCGAACTGCGTCGCGATTGAGGATTCGGTCCCAGGCGTGAAGGCGGCCAAAGCCGCCGGCATGAGGTGTATCGGATTCATGGGCGAATTTAGCACTCGCCAATCGCTTCTTGGTGCAGGTGCGGATATTGTGGCAGAGGGCCACCATCAAATCAACCGCGAAACGGTTGAGAGTCTCTCTCTGGGAGTTGTCTCGTACATTTGAGGTCCCAACACTTCAAATCGCCACAGCGCACGTAGCGCTGGGGCGATTTTTACTTCTAGGCAACTTGACAAAGTATTCCTGTTCAGGATATTTTTCTACTGGAGTTCAGCAAACCCCGTTAGAGAACCCGCGTGGGGCATTCTCTAGCGGGGCAAACAACAACAATCAAAACGGAGGTACCGATGCGGGAACAGAAATATGCAGTGGTCTTTGACTATGAGAGTGCGGTTGTCACGGGTACGGGGGAACTTTTACGGAGACTAACACCCTCCTTTCACTTTGCTGTTCTCTCCCCGTTTTCTATGGAGGAAACTGGCAAGAAACTTCGGAAGGTACTGGGGGACGATGCGGTTGTCATTGAGCACATAGTCTCCCACAAAGGCCTTCCCCAGCAAAATGTTTGGGAGTTCTTGGAAGGCATGGGGCTACTCAATGTAAAACCTGAAAACACTGTTTTCATTGGGAGTCTCCCGGAACGAGTTTCGGCCGCGGCCGCGCGCGGTATGACCGTCATCGGGCGCCACAACAATGCATGTACTGATGATGCTCTCCGCGCGTGCGGCGCAAGCTACATCCTGTATCAGTACCGGAACCTCACACCGCTTACCGTTCACCAGGTTCTGCAAAATGTGGAAGACCGGAAATGTGCGAGGTCCGTCCCTGCCGTTCCTGTGTCGGTCTAATTGCCTAATTGATGAGCCGCACAAAACCCCGAAGCGACTTGACCGCTCCGGGGCTTTTCTTTTCCCGTTTCTTCCCTCTCCCTTTTCGCTAAATGCTAAACGCTTTACGCTGTCACCCTACCTCCCCCTCCCCAGAAGATACTTTCTCGGATTTTCATCAAGGTCAATGAAGTCGTCAGTTGCCTCGCGCAGTTTCTGCGAGGTGGATTTGCCGAAGGCGATCACTTCTACCTGGCAGCCCTCGTTTGTTTTCAGATACTCAACGAGCGGCACGAAGTCGCCGTCGCCGGAGACGATGATGACCGCGTCAAGCTTGGGTGCGAGCTTGATCGCGTCCACCGCAAGTCCGACATCCCAGTCCGCCTTCTTGGCGCCGCTCCCGAAGACGATGAGGTCTTTCGTTTTGGTCTCAATGCCCGCCTTTGCGAGCGCCTCAAAGAACGCCTTCTCCTCGCCGGACTCCGTCGTGATGACGTACGCGACCGCGCGGATGAGTGCGCGGCCGTCCACCGCATCCTTCACGACCTGGCCGAAGTTGACGTTTGCGCGGTAGAGGTTTTTTGCGCTGTGGTAGAGGTTCTGCGTGTCAATAAAAACGCCGACACGCTGGTCTTTATGTTTGATGATACTCATATGAAAAAGCTGTTAGCTACTAGGTTTCGGCCACCAGCTTTAGTGTATAGCCAAAAGCGAAAAGCTCAAAGCATTTATTAGGAGAAGTGCCTAAGGGCTACTTCTTGAGCTCAAGTTTCTTCACGATAGCGCTGTAGCGGCGGGGATAGCGCTTTTGGAGATACTTCATGTGCGTCTGCCGATCAGCGACCATCTGGAGGAGGCCACGCCGCGAGTGCTTATCCTTCTGATTTTTCCTGAGATGTTTCGTGAGGTCCTCAATACGGCGCGTCAGAATCGCTACCTGCACCTCCGGAGAGCCAGTGTCTTTCTCGTGAGTCGCCACTCCCTTCATGACGTTCGCTTTTTTCAGTCTTGTAAGCATGTGTGGACTACTATAGCACAAAGGCCTTCCGGGCGCAACTCTAGAAAAAGGTCGCTCACAAGTGAACGACCGTTTCTTTGCGGGCGGGGCGTGTGCGTCAGTCGTGAGTACAGCAGTGCGGTATCTCGGGAGACCTCGCGCAGATTTTTATCAGTCGGCGCCACAATTCGTGGCCCGAATACAGAACCAGAGGATTTCGCCTTGTCCGCACCCCCTCCCCCCGTCCTGTTGTTCCAACACCCTTCTTTCTCTCGGTACAACCGCAATTTGATTTCATAATATTCGCATCCTTTCAACACGTGGCACGCAGAAGCTCTTTACTGTGTTCTATTGTACGCTCAAAAGACTTATGTTAAAGGACATACTGTGGATAACCAGTTATCCACAGTATGTCCTTTACATGTCCTTTATAGGGAGTACAATAATTCCGGGCCTGATTTTTGTGCAGTGATGCATGAATTCTTGGGCAACCAGGTCTTTAATTTTTTTTCGGGGTCACTCCTCATTTGATCGGTACGGTCTGTCCTTGAATTCGTTCCTAACTTTTCGCACTTTTTCGGACGTAATTTCTCGGGCCTCTCGTCGCCGATCCACCTCCTTTCCAAACCGCCGTTTGCACAGCACTCTCCCACTCGCTGTTCTCCACGGCGGTTTTTTTATTATCCGCCCGCAGAATACCCAACTTATTGCGGTGCGGTTGTTCACTCCACGAAGTATTTTCCGCGAATTTCCTTGATACTTTCCTGTTCAATCTGTTCACGCTTTTGTTTTCCGGCGTCCCCGAGTCTCTTTAGTTCCTCCTCTCCCAGAGCGGCAAGTTCTCTCGCCCTTTGTTCAAGGTATTCAGGGGTGTTTCTTGACGGCTCATCAAGCATTTCCTCAAGGAGAGCGTTCAAAATATGGCCTATTTTCGG
>VMFH01000030.1 GCA_007375925.1 Parcubacteria group bacterium Gr01-1014_72
AGCACGGATGAGTACAAAAAGACGCTCCGGAAGTTCGGCACGAAGTTTCAAGGACATCCGCACCGCGAATATTTCGGCGCGCTTGAGACGAGTTCAGGTCCCCTCGGAAGCGGCCTCTCGCAGGCCGTCGGCATGGCTCTCGCGGAGCGTATTGACCACGGCCGTTCAACCGACAAATTCATCTACTGCCTCATGTCGGACGGGGAGCTTGATGCCGGCAACTCATGGGAGGCGGTGATGCTTGCGGGAAAAGAAAAACTCCACAATCTCACGGCGATTATTGACCGCAACAACATTCAGATAGACGGTTTTACGGAAGATATTATGCCGCTTGAACCCTTGGCGGATAAGTGGAGGGCATTCAACTGGCACGTGCAGGAGATTGACGGACATAATTTTCGCGAGATTGATGAGGCGGTCGGGCGCGCAAAAAACAAGGAAGAAACGGCGATGGCGCTTGTGGCGCTGCGGACGTTTGGCGGCAAAGTAAAAAGCGAACATGAGTGAAGTAGATTCAAGAAGTAAGATTCAGGATTCAAGATATATGATTAATCAATCACAAAAACTCAATCAAAAAGTTTTTGACGCGGACGTGGAACAAGCGCCGATTCGGAAAGGTTTCGGCGAAGGGCTCCTTGCGGCGGGGAGAACGGACAGCCGCGTGGTGGGACTCTGCGCCGACCTCACCGAGTCTACGCAGATGCATCTTTTCAAAAAGGAGTTTCCCGAACGGTTCGTGGAAATCGGAGTTGCGGAACAAAACTTGGTGACGGTTGCGAGCGGTATGGCGGCGATGGGGAAAGTTCCCTTCGTTACGTCCTACGCGATGTTTAGTCCGGGCCGGAATTGGGAGCAGATTCGCACGACAATTTGCTACAACGATCGCCCCGTCAAGATTGCGGGTTCGCACGCGGGCATTTCGGTGGGGCCGGACGGGGGTACGCACCAAGCGGTGGAAGATTTGGCGATCACACGCGTCATTCCGCGAATGGTGGTAATTTCTCCGTGTGATGCGATTGAGGCGAAAAAAGCGACCATTGCCGCGGCGAAAACCAATACTCCCGTCTACATCCGCCTCGCGCGCGAGAAGACGCCTATTATGACGACTGAAGAAACTCCTTTTGAAATCGGGCGCGCGCAGGTGTTTTTTGACTCACTTGGAGGCTCGGCCTCCAAGTTGAAAGTGGGCATCATTGCTACAGGCGCACTTGTTCACAAAGCGCTTCTCGCCGCGCGAGAGGTGGAAAAAGAAGGGGTGGGCGTGAAGGTGCTGAATCTCTCCACAATAAAACCGCTTGATGAGGAGGCAATAATTTCCCTCGCAAAAGAGACGGGACGGATGGTAACGGTGGAGGAGCACCAAATCGCGGGCGGCATGGGTTCGGCCGTCGCCGAGCTTCTGGCACGGACGCATCCAGTGGCGATGGAGTTCATCGGAGTCCACGACCAGTTCGGTCAATCAGGCACGCCTGACGAACTTCTTGAACACTATAAAATGGGCGTGTCGCACATACGGGAGGCGGTGAAGCGCGTACTCACTCGATGAAATGCTCGGAGAGGGTTTGTTAAATTTCTTCCCAATAACATCCTTACATTCTCAAGTTTGTAAGGATGTTGTTTACCCATAGCACCCCTTTAATTACTTTCCGGCTTTCGTAAGGCGCCTATTTGTTCCACGATAAAATCAACTTTTTTCATGAGCACGTCTCTCTTGAACTCTTTTTCATGTATCGCGCGTTCAAAGTCATCTATCATCTTCACTATGTGAGCTATTCCCGGAAATTTTTCAATTGTTTCCTCCATTTCCAACTCATCCTTGGCGGTCAATAATTCTCTTGAAATCTCGTCGAGTTGCGGGTTATTTTGTTCTCGAAAAAGTAGGAGTCTGTTTTGCAAATCAATTAATCGCCTAACAGTTTTTTCAAGCTTTCCCCTCTCATCCTCGTGTTTTCTTTGCAAGAGGTTATCAATTTCTGCTTCCGGCGCATCATCGGGGAATGGCTCGAAAGAGCGAATGTCGGGTGTCATGAGAGGTGAAATTATAGTGGGGTTGAACCTTTAGTGTCCAATCAAAGTATGGTGGCTGGGACATATTCTTTCGGCGCATTTTCAAGATACTCTTCAAGCGCCTTTCGAGAGAGGAGCCCTTTTTGGGCGCCGACATACTGGACAACGGACATGGGGTTTATCATTGCCCACCGGAGGGCTTCGGCGGAGTTCTTGCCAAGCGCGAGAGCCGCGACGAAGGTTGAGCTGAAGGCATCGCCCGCGCCGGTGCGCTCATAGGGGGGTTTCGGGTCGGGGTAGATCGGCATGAACCACGATTCACTGCCCTCCCGCATATAGGCACCTTTTGGTCCATCACTAATAAGTACAACTTTTGGTCCGAGTGCCTGTATTGCGGGAAGGAGCTCTGCCGGTTCACCCTCGCCTTTGAGGATGCGCCGCGCCTCGCCGACATTCACGGCGAAGATGTCGGTACGCCGGTAGAGTCGCGCCAGCCGCTCTTTGCCGAGGTTCATCTGAAAGGTGCCCGGCTGGAAGGCGAGTTTCGTCTCGGGGTTCAATTCAAGCCAGTCGGCGATTTCATCGTGGTACGCTTCCGTTCCGCCGCCGATGGAACTTAGGTACACAAAACGGGGGGCGGGCGAGATGGCGGGGAGGCGGTAGGGGTAGCTTTCGTGTTTGACGAGGATGGTCCGGTCCTCGTGGTACCAGAGGACGTAGTGATAATTTGTTTTCGCTCCTTTGTGAGCGTTGATAAAGTCGGTTGCAATGTTTTCCTTCTCAATCTGCGCGAGGCAGTCGCGGCCGTTCTGGTCGTCTCCCCTATTTGCGACGAGGGCGGTTGACAGTCCGAGCCGCGCCACTGCGACGGCGGCGTTCGGGCTGTTCCCCACAGCCGGCACGACCTCCACAAATTCATACGGAATCTTCTCGGCGAACGGCATGCAGATCTCGCATTCATCCGTGTCCACGCGGCAGTGCACCTCGGCATCCTTGAGGCGGATGAAGGCGTCGGTTGTGATGTCTCCTATAGCAAGGAAATCAAGGGGTTGTGTCATCGCTCTATTTTACCACCTAGTGAGGGTGGTGGTACAATAGGCGCATGAAGACGCTTCGGCAAGCTGTTTCGGAAGCGGAAAAGGCAGGCAAGGCCGTCGGGCATTTCAATGTTTCTACGCTGGATGCGCTCTACGCGATCGCGCGCGCCGCGAGAGCGGCGCGCGCTCCCGTCATTATCGGTGTCTCCGAAGGAGAGCGGAGTTTCGTCGGCGTACGCCAGATTGCCGCTGTCGTGAAGAGTCTCCGTGAGGAAGGGGACACCCCCATTTTTCTCAACGCCGACCATTCGTATTCAATTGAGAAGGTGCAAGAGGCGGTAGACGCCGGGTATGACGCAGTGATTTTTGACGGAGCGAAACTCTCGCTTGACGAGAACATCAAAATTACGAAGCGGTGTGTCGCGTACGCCCGCGAGAAAAATCCCAACATCCTTATGGAAGGAGAGCTCGGCTACATCGGTACCTCTTCAAGCGTGCGCGAGAGTGTTGCGGGGGTAGGCGAGATGACAACGCCCGAGACGGCAACGCGATTTGTAAAAGAGACGGGAGTTGAGTTGTTTGCGCCCGCCGTCGGCAACCTTCACGGCATGCGCGCCGACGGGACTGACCCCTCTTTGGACATTCCGCGAATCAAGGCTATCCGAGAAGCGGTTGGAATCCCGCTTGTGCTCCACGGCGCGTCGGGCAACACGGCGGATGATATTAGAAACGCGATTGAAGGTGGTGTCGCGATTGTTCATATAAACACCGAAATACGCGTTGCGTACAGAAAAGCTCTCGCAAAATCACTCACCGAAAATCCCGACGAGGTCGCGCCGTATAAATACCTCAAGCCCGCGGCCTCGGCCGTTGAGGCGGTCGTCGCCGAGAAATTGAAAGTGTTTGGGTGGGGTCCATAAAACTTGAAACTTGCCTAGCCCCGCCGACTTCGTCGCGGTTGGCCTGGGGAAACATGAAACAAGGTAAAGATTTTCAGCGCATTTAAGTTAGATTTAAAATTGAATTTTTTCAATCATGACAAAGATTTTTGTAACAAGAAAAATTCCCGATCTTGGAATCACAATGCTCCGCGAGAAGGGGTTTGAGGTGGATGTGAGCTCGAAAAACCGGCCGCTTACGAAACGCGAACTGATTAAGTTTCTGCAGAAGAAATCTTATGACGGCGTGCTCTCGCTTCTTACCGACCCTATTGATGCAGAGGTAATGGACGCGGCGTCTACGGTAAAGATATATGCGAACTACGCAATCGGGTTCAACAACATTGATATCACGGAGGCGAAGAAGCGCGGAATCATCGTGACCAATACGCCAGGCGGCGGAGCCGATCGTGTGGCGGAACATGCGTTCGCGCTCATACTCGCGCTCTCCTGCCGCGTTGTGGAGGGCGACAACTTCATGCGCAAGGGTAAGTACAAGGGTTGGGACCCGATGATTTTTCACGGTACAAAAATCGCGGGGAAGACGCTCGGCATCATCGGGACTGGACGCATCGGGGCGGATATTGCGAAACGAGCGGCGCGCGGATTTGAGATGAAGGTTGTGTACTATGATGTGGTGCGAAATGAAGCGTTGGAGCGCGATTTTGGCGCGGTATTTCTCGCGACACCCGAGGAGGTGCTCAAGCAATCTGATGTCGTCTCGCTGCACGTGCCGCTTACAAAAGAGACAACGCATCTCATCAACCGCGAGCGTCTCGCGCTCATGAAAAAAACCGCTTTCCTCATCAACACCTCGCGGGGTCCCGTTGTAGACGAGACGGCACTCGTTGCCGCGCTCAAGGCGGGGACGATTGCCGGTGCGGGCCTGGATGTGTTTGAACGCGAGCCGAAGCTCGCGAAGGGTTTGGCGAAGCTCCCGAATGTCGTGCTCACGCCGCACATCGCCTCCGCGACGGCGGAGGCGCGCCACGACATGGCGCGCCTCGCGGCGGGGAATCTCATCGCCTTTTTTGAGGGCCGCGCGGTTCCGAACAAAGTTTCGTAATGTCACATCTATTCGCTTATTCGCGCGAATAAGCGAATAGTGTTCTAGTCGCAAAGATGTAGATCATGAACAACCTCCCTCGGTAACTTCCCCGCTTGAGTTTTTTTCCGTTTCCTGCTATCTTTTCCGCCTATGGCTACTGTGCTCAAAGCAGAAGCGCGGAACATGAAAGATTCCCCGACGGCGCTCCGCCATGCGGGGAGGATTCCCGCCGTGTATTACGGTAGCAAGACGAAAGCAACGTCTATTTCCCTTGCAGGAAAAGATTTTGAGAAAGTCTGGAGACAGGTTGGCGAAACCGGTGTTGTGATTCTCGCTACTCCCGCAGGCGAGCTTCCCGCGCTTATTCACGATATTGACCGCGATCCTGTCCGCGAAACAATACGCCATGCCGACTTTTACGTTTTTGAGGAGGGGCAGAGAATCAAACTGAAGGTACCGATTGAGTTCGTTGGCGTTGCGCCCGCAGTCAAGGATCTTGGCGGCGTCTTAATCAAGGTGCTCCACGAGCTTGAGGTAGAAGCCGCGCCAAAGGATTTGCCCCGCTCTCTCATTGCCGACATCTCTATACTCGTTGATTTTAAGAGCATCGTCACGGCCAAAGAGATTGCGATACCGACGGGTGTTGTGCTCATTACGAAGCCGGATGAGGTGGTCGCTTCTGTGTACGAACCGAAAGACGAACCCGTTGAGGAAGCGCCGGTTGATCTCTCGGCAATTGAGGTAGAGAAGAAGGGTAAGGAGGCGAAGGAGGGTGAAGAGGGAGTATTAGACAGCGATGCGAAAGAGGCAAAAGGAGCGCCTCCCGCGAAAGGGGAAAAGAAGTAAAAAAGTGCCATTGAGCTTCAAAATAACATTCCAACATTCTCAAGAATGTTGGAATGTTGTAGGAAAGAAATTTAAAAACCGCCGGTCTATCCTTCTCTCACTTTCACTATGGCATTTATAGATGAACGTACGCTCCACCTCAAAGCGGGGGACGGCGGCGGAGGCATCGTCGCTTGGCTCCACGAGAAGGGGAAGGAGTTTGGCGGTCCCGCGGGCGGCGACGGCGGGCGAGGCGGCAACGTCTACCTCCGGGCAGTCCGAGATATAAACAAGCTTTCCGATTACCGACAGCGGAAGGTGTTTGAGGCGAAACGCGGTGGAGACGGAGGAGGAAAAGGGAAACACGGCGCGAACGGCGCCGACCTCATTTTGGAACTCCCACTCGGTTCTGTCGTTACGAATACGCAGAGCCGTAAGGCGATAGAGCTTTTGGAAGAGGACATGACGCTAGTCCTTCTTGAGGGCGGGAGGGGAGGGTTCGGCAACGAGCACTTCAAGAGCTCAATCAACATCCGTCCCACGAGAGTGACGGCGGGGAAGCAGGGTGAAGAGGGTGATTTTCATATTGAGCTCAAGCTCATCGCCGACGCCGGCCTCATCGGACTCCCGAATGCGGGGAAGTCGTCGCTCTTAAACGCACTGACGCGCGCTCATGCGCGCGTGGGGAGCTGGGCCTTCACGACACTTGAGCCGAACCTGGGGGCATTCCACGAATTCATACTCGCCGACATTCCGGGTCTTATTGAAGAGATTATCGTGCTTACAAAGGCAGATATCGTTCCGGACTCGCGGAAGAAGAGTGTTGTTCGGGCTTTCAAACACATGAAGAAACGTCTCTTTGCTGTGTCCGTCAATCTCCCCGATTCGGTCAAGGAGTTTGGTGACGGTTTGGTAAAACTTCTGCGGGAGAGGTACTATTAGTGGGTGCGATATGGCGAACTACACCGGAACAATCGGGCTTGAGATACACGCCGAACTCAAAACGCGAACCAAGATGTTTTGCGACTCGGCGAATGATACGAACGAGACGGAGCCGAACGTGAATGTGTGCCCAGTCTGCATGGGACACCCTGGTACGCTCCCCGTCATCAACAAAGCGGCGGTGCGGCACGTGCTTCGCGTCGGTGCGGCACTTGGCGGAATGCTTGCGGACTTCACCGAGTTTGACCGCAAAAACTACTTTTACCCCGATATTCCGAAGGGGTACCAGATTAGCCAGTACACACACCCCGTCGTTTCGGGAGGGATTCTTTCCGGCGTTCCAATCGTACGCGTGCATTTGGAAGAAGACACGGCGAAGTCATTTCATAAAGAAGGGACGGCAGAAAGTCTTCTGGATTTTAATCGCGCCGGGGTTCCCCTCATGGAGCTTGTGACGGAGCCCGCGATTCAAAGCGCCGAACAGGCCGTAGCGTTTGCCGAAGAACTCCAGCTTAAATCAAAATACCCG
>VMFH01000031.1 GCA_007375925.1 Parcubacteria group bacterium Gr01-1014_72
TGGACACAGAGTACATCCTCCGCCTTTTTGAGCGGGAGTGTACGGGTGAACATGAGGCAGATCTCTCGCGAGTATTCACGCAACTTCGGGGTAGCTTTGCGCTCGGTATCCTCCTCCCTGATCGTCTTATTGCAGTCCGAGATGGGAGCGGCAATCGGCCACTTTCAATCGGGAAGCTTGATGGGGGATACTGCATCTCATCCGAAACCTGCGCTTTTCCAAGCGTCGGGGCCGCATATCTCGCTGAAGTTCTGCCAGGTACGATGGTGAGTATCACAAAGGATGGGTTACGCACTACGCACTTTGCGGAGTCCGATGAAAAGAAATGTCTCTTTGAGATCATCTACTATTCCCACCCGGGGAGTGTAGTATTCGGTGAGCAGGTGGGGAGATTTCGCATGGCGTTGGGGCGCGAACTTGAGAGGTGCGCACCGGTTGTTGGTGGAGTTGATATCGTCACTCCCGTACCGGACAGCTCCAACTTCATTGCGATGGGTTTCGGGGAAAGCGGACGCTCTGGCGCCTATTTCCCGGTCATTATGCGCAATCACTATGTTGGCCGCACTTTTATCGCCGCGACGCAGGCAAGGCGCGATGTTGAGGTCTCACAGAAGTTCACGTTCATGGCCGAGGAGATTGAAGGGAAGCGCATAGTAGTCGTTGACGATTCTATCGTTCGCGGTACGACGATGCCAAAAATCGTCTCCATGTTACGGCAACTCGGCGCGCGGGCGGTACACATACGTATTGGATGTCCTCCCATTAGGCACTCCTGTCGGTACGGCATCAACACGCCGACCACCGATGAGCTTATTGCGGCACAGTATGAAATCGCCGAGATGCGCGAGCAATTCGGCGCCGACTCTCTTGAGTTTCTTCCCATGGAAGCGCTCAAGAGGTTGTCGGGCGATCACCGGAAATTCTGCTTTGCCTGTATGTCGGGCGAGTACTGGTGAAGTAGGTAGAACTACATTCGGACAACAACCCTCGCACTTTGCGCGGGTTTTCTTTATTCAATGCCCGGGGAGAGAATCGAACTCTCATTCCTTTCGGAACTCGATCTTAAGTCGAGCGCGTCTGCCAATTCCGCCACCCGGGCAGGAAATCACGGAACATGGAACATAAAACATGAAGCACTAGAGAAAGGAAGTTTCCTGTCAGACTTTGCCGCGTGCTTACATAACTCATATGTACGTTCCATGTTCTAGAGGCCACGGAGGGATGTGCGCCCTCGTGTAGCGGTTTTGTCCCGAACTTGTTCGCGAGTCCTCGAACGACGACAAGTTCCAGATCCCGTCAATTCC
Organism: Parcubacteria group bacterium Gr01-1014_72; assembly: GCA_007375925.1. Lineage (GTDB taxonomy): Bacteria > Patescibacteriota > Minisyncoccia > Phycocordibacterales > VMFH01 > VMFH01. The sequence goes on from VMFH01000031.1 coordinate 1,305, forward strand.
TGCGAGTCTGTAGCGATGGAGGCCTGGGGGGGATTTGCACCCCCGTGTAACGGTTTTGCAGACCGCCGCGTTAGCTATCTTCGCCACCAGGCCATTCTAACATTACTCATTACTCGCGAACAAAACGGGATCCTCGGATATTCACTGCAAGCAAGGCTCGCAGGAATATTCGGGACAGACCGCCGCGTTAGCTATCTTCGCCACGTGGCCATCACCATAGTTTATGAGCTTTGAGAGAGAGCGTCAATTTTCTGGCGGTTCTTCTCGCCGAGGTCCAGCGTAAATGAAAACATCGGCACGGCGCCGCTACGCACTCGTGAGCGCGCAAAGTCGGCGAAGTCGCCCTGCCGCCGGTTGAGAAATGCGATGGCCTTCTCCTGTTCAGAATCCGGCAGTACCGTTACGCGAATGACGCAACGGCGGGCGCGGCCATCAAAGAGCGCGCTCGTGACAGTGATGAGCGAGGTGTTGTCTGACTCGCGCTCAATAAACTCCGCCGCAAGTTTGCGGTAGGTTTCTTCGGCGCGTCTGCTTCGAACGGATGTCATGCCAGTAAAAAGTTTTATACGGTTATTATTGCGATTGCCTCAATGCGGTCCCCGGGAGCAATCTCAAGTGCGCCCTGTATGAGCGCGCCGAACTCGCTCCCGCTCGCGACCGTCTCTACAGAAGCTTTCTGTTGTTGGAGCTCCCTGATTTTCCCCTGCCCGATTAAGGCATCGCGCCGGATGATACGCACCTCATCACCGACCCTGAGCGCTCCCTCAAGCACGCGCCCGCCGACGATCTGCCGGTCGCGGGTCTTGCTGAAGAAGCGGATGATTTTGGCGCCGCCGCGCACTTCTTCTATGGTTCGTTTCGGTTTTCTGCTCAAGAGTTCCGCGGTGAGCCACTCAAGGAGTTTGTAAATGATGTCAAAGACCGAGGCCGAGAGAGAACTGCGTTCAAGAATATTTTTCGCAGCGCGGTCAATGCCGACGTTGAATCCGATGATGAGCGCTCCCGCTGTACCCTCGGCAAGCTTGGCGTCCGATTCGCCGATCTCGCCAATCCCCTCTGAAATGATGTGAGGACTGATTTCGGGCGTGCCAAGTTTCGCGATTTCGCGCTGAAGCGCCTGGAGACTTCCGACGCTGTCTGTTTTGAGAATAATCGGGACGACCCCCTGTTCGGGCGAGGGCTCGGTCGTTTTCTTTACGTTTACGGTTGATTTTTTGTCTGCCGCTTCCTCCGCCGTTCTCTTTGCCGCCGCTTCCGCATCGCGCTTGGTCTCAAAGGAGAGGAACTCCTCGCCGACCGCAGGGAGTTCACTCCAACCGATGACACGGACGACGCTCCCCGCGCGCGCTTCCACTGTTGTCTTGCCCATCGTATCTTCCATAATTCGTAACGGGGAGAAGCTCTTTCCCGCCGCAAGCCCCGTACCGTGCTTGAGCGTCCCATCCTTAATGACGAGCGTTGCGACGACGCCCCTGCGCTTATCATGGAGCGCTTCCAGGACGACCCCGCGCGCAGGCGCCTTGAAATCGGCGTGGATGCCGGTCATGGACGCGACGAGCGTAATCATCTCAAGGAGGTCGTGGATTCCGGCGCCCGTCTTTGCCGATACGGGAACGACCGGCACATCACCACCGTACCCTTCCACATAGATTTCGCTCTCGGCAAGCGACTGCTTCGTGCGCTCAATGTTTGCCTCCGGCTTGTCAATCTTCGTGATGACGACGATGAAAGGGAGCTTGCCCTCCTTGATGTAGGAAAGAGACTCAAGCGTCTGCGGCTTCACGCCGTCTTCAGCCGAGACGATGAGGAGCGCGATATCGGCTCCAGCTATGCCGCGCAAGCGGATGCCGGCGAATGCTTCGTGTCCGGGCGTGTCAAGGAAGGTGATTGTATGCACTGTACCGTCTTTGTCCTTAACCGGCACCGTTGCCGCTAAGAGGCGCTGTGTGATGCCGCCTTTTTCCTCCGCCGCTTCATGGAGTGCCCGGAGCGCGGCGAGGAGTGTTGTTTTTCCATGGTCAATGTGCCCCGTGATGCAGACGACAGGTGGTCGCTCCTCGCGCGCGTCTTTTTGTAGCGGCTTGTGTGCCATGGTTTTTCTTCTTTTGTCTGATGCATTCCTCCATGTTCATGGATGTTCGTACTCTCACCGCGCATCTCCTGCCGCGCCGCGGATCGCCTCCTTTTCCTCGTCGGTGAGCTCAAATACTGACGAGCCCCGCTCCAGAGGCTTTGCGAAGGTGTTCGCGCGGTCGCGCGCGTAGAGAGAGGTGATGACGACACCGCCCCCTTCTTCGTTCACGAGCGCGCAGCTCCAGCTCTGGTTGCTTCCCTCCCCGCTGCCGCGGAAGGGATTGAAGCGGACTGTCTTCACCCCCCGCACCGACGTGCTCATGCGCCGCTCAAGGTTCTTGAGGTAGCGTTCAATCTCGCCTTTGAATTTTTTGAGCTCGGCAATGTCTCCTGCGCTTCCGACAATCGTCTCCTCAAGGTCTCGCGCTCCTCTGCCTTGCAGCAATCGTCGCATCCGCCACGAGAGGTGCACGATGAGCGCGAGGGCGAGGAGGAGCCCGACCGAGAGAAGAATGAGCAACTGTTCGGCGTCAAGAACCATAGAACTCGTAGTATAGCCGAACTGCTCCACCTTGGCAAAGAGCCGAATTATCGGCAGTATTGAGGAGTGAAGATGTCCCGCAGGGGGCGAGGCATCTTCACTTTGAGACCCTCTCGGTTCTCAACGCTCGCGGACTCGCTGCTCTCCTCCACGGGGAAACTCCCGTTTCCCCGACCCCCTTCCCAAAAAACTTCGCATTCATCCCCGTCCCGTCCCGCTATAAGCGGGACGGGACGGGGCCTCCTGCGAGTTTTAATGAAAACAATGAAAAATCAAAAGAGAATCTATCTGGACTACGCGGCGACAACCCCGCTTGACCCTCGCGTAGGGCGGGCGATGCGGCTCTACGAACGCGCCGCGTTCGGCAATCCGAGCTCCATTCACGCGGAGGGGGTGCGCGCTGCCGCGGCGCTTCTTGAGGCGCGGCGCGTCGTCGCGCTCTCGTTTCAGTCAAAGCCCGAGGAAGTTATTTTCACCGCGGGGGGTACCGAGGCGAACAACCTCGCGATTCTCGGGGTTGCCGAGGCCCTTGGCGCTTCGCGCGGGGGAGTGCAGAGTCTCCACTTCATTGCAACGGCGATAGAGCACGGGTCGGTGCACGAACCCCTTCGGGCGCTTCTCGCGCGGGGCGCGGCGGTGACATTCGTGCCGGTGTCGGAGAGGGGAGTCGTGCGGGCGGAAGATATTCTCGCCGCAATCCGTCCGACCACCGCGCTCATCTCGGTGATGTACGTCAACAACGAAATCGGGACAGTGCAGCCCGTCGCGAAAGTCGCTCGGTTGCTTCGCGCGCGCTATGGCGCTTTGCGGGAGACAATTGGAAAGGAGTCCGAGCGTCCTCTCTTCCATACCGACGCATCACAGGCGCCGCGGTATCTCACTGTTTCGGTTGAACGGCTTGGCGTTGACCTCCTCACGATTGACGGACACAAGATGTACGGCCCGAAGGGCGTGGGTGCGCTCTTTGTGCGCCGGGGGACGCCGCTTCGCCCCCTGCTCCACGGCGGCGGGCAGGAGAGGGGATTTCGCTCCACGACCGAGAATGTTCCGGCCATCGTCGGACTTGCGGCGGCGCTCCGGATTGCAGGCGTAGAGAGGGAGGAGGAAAAGCAACATCTCGCGCCCTTGCGTGATTATCTTATTCCGGAACTCAGGCGCCTCATTCCGGGGGCGGTGCTGAACGGCGATACGGATGAGTGTGTTCCGGGAATTATAAATATCTCAATTCCGGGCACCGACACCGAGTTTATCGCCATCGCGCTTGACGATAGGGGTATCGCCGTATCCACGAAGAGCGCCTGCCGCGGGAGAGAAGAGGGCTCCAGCGTTGTGCGCGCCCTTTCAGGTGATGACGCCCGTTCGCGCTCCACATTACGATTTTCGCTCGGGTGTCAGACGACGCGGAAGGACATCGATGTACTCCTTTCGGTCCTCCCGCCGCTCGTCCGGAAAAGCTTGGTTGACTCACGGGGTTCTTTGTGATACCATCGCGCTGTTCGTACACCCCCCATGTTTTTGATATGTTTTTGAGATTGACCCCCCGCGCCCGTTTTTCATCGGGTTTGTGTTTGGGGTAGGTATCCGATACAATACTTGAAAACGCGTGCGGCATGTGTGAACGGGCGCGAATCTTATGGAGCATCTCACAAAACAGCAGGTCATTCTTCTGGCGCTTCTTGTTTCTTTCGTCACGTCAATTGCGACGGGCATTGTAACGGTGTCCCTTGTGAATCAGGCGCCGTCGCAGGTGACACAGACCATCAGTCGGGTGGTAGAGAAAACGATTGAGAAGGTTGTGCCGGCCCCGACGAGTCAGGGCGCCTCGGTGATAACAAAAGAGACGGTCGTGGTGAAAGCGGATGATGCGGTGATCAGTTCCGTTGAGAGAGGAACGGAGAGTCTCGTCCGCGTGAAAAAGATTCTCGGCGCCTCTTCCGAGGGGAAGGCGCAGACCATGAGTCTCGGGCTCATCATTTCAAAGAGCGGTCTCATTGTTGCCGATCGGCGGGCGGCGGCGGATGATCTGGATGAACTAGGCGCGCCGATACCACGCACATTTTTTGCGGAGCTTGCAGGGGGCGAGAAGGTCCCGCTCGTCTTTCTTGGAGCGGATGCCGGGAGTGGTGTGGCCCTCTTCAAGATGTCGTCCGAGGGGGCGGGAACGGCTCCGAAGGGGAAGGTCCCCCCGCTGCCGGTGTTTACGGAGACGGCGCTCGGCAATTCTTTGCTCCTCAAGCTCGGGCAGACGGTTATTGCGCTCGGGGGCGAGAGTGACAATGCAGTCTCGGTCGGCATCGTTTCCAGCATTGCGGAACGCTCGGTCACCGGCGCGGTGCCTGTTGCGGATGTAAAGGAAGAAAACGGCGCGCTCGACTACACCATCATCGTCGCCACTTCGGCGTCGGAACCGGCCCCGCTGCAATATCTGGCTCCGTTCGCAGATCGGAAGAGC
>VMFH01000032.1 GCA_007375925.1 Parcubacteria group bacterium Gr01-1014_72
AAAGAGTCTTCTCGTACGAGCCGGACCGGAACGAAAACGGGGAACGCTACCTCACAACCATGGTCGCAAAACTTGCGCGGGAGCACCCTGTGTTCGTGGAATATGAACGGTGGTGGGTGCCGATCGGCCACCCCGAGGATCTCGCGCGCGCGGAAAAGCTTCTCGCCGCACGGGAGCGGGAGGGGGCAGCGCTTGAGTGAGTTCTAGTGCCGCATGTGTCCCGCCGGTCTGTCAGAACTCCTTCACTCTCACAAAAATGAGCGGATGAGTGCTCGTGTCTCTCTGGGCGAAGCGACAGAAATATACTTGATACCAGTGCTCACAACTGGATAATCATTTCCTCCTGGGAAGATAGCGTCCCCGACAAAAAGTATTTTCTCCTTCGGAACTCCGAGGCGCTTCGCCAATTGGTTGATCCCATGCGCCTTATCAATCCCTGCGCGCGTAACGTCAATTGAGGTGGCACCCGCCACGCCGATCAGAAAGTCAGGGAGAAGCGGCGTGAGGCGTGCGGCGATTGCGAGGCGTTTTTTCGCATCGGGGTCCCACGCGCGCTTCAGGTGAAGCGGCGCCTCCTGTCCGAGCGCCGAAAACGTAACCTGCGTGCCACGGTACTCAATCTGCTCGCCAAAGAGCTCATCGGGCTCCTCAAAGGCGACCGCGGAGAGCGCCACCGCAAACGCCCTGCGTATGCGAAGCGCCTCTTCCTCGGTGAGGACTTCCCGATACACCTCGCGCCACCCGCCTTCAAAACGGTAGAAGCACGCGGCTGACGTCGGAAGCAGTGAGAGCCGCTTGAGCGGCGCACGGGGGGAGAAACGCCGAAGAAGCTGGGATTCCAGTTGTGAAAAGGAGGCGCCGGAAATAATCGCGACCATCCGCCGCGCGAGAAGTTCGGTGAGAAGCTTTGCCATGTCGGCGTCAAGCGGCTGTTTCGGCTCCGTGAGCGTGCCGTCTACATCAAACACAATGAGTTCGGTGTCTCTCATATTCATAGTAGAAGCCGAGACAGTGTACCAAACATTCGTCAGCGCGTCATGTGTGGGAAGGCGTAAAAAAGCGGAGGTTCGGGAGAAACCTCCGCTCAAGATTGTGAGAGGGGCGGGCGCTCACGCTGTAAAGAACTTCATGTGTATGGCGTAACGCGGGTACAAAACGTCAACTGTAACGTCAAGAGGACCACTTGACCACTTCACAAGCTTCACCACGTCCGTTTTTTCTCCGGCGCGGCCAAGGCGAGTAAACACAACGAGTCGAAGCGGGAGATCTTCTATTATATTTGTTACCTGCCAGCAAACCTCTTCCCCCGCCGCGGGTTGATGCTTGTTTTCAGCCCCGCCGAGCACAATTTGTCCGAGCGTGAGAGTGTTGAAACATTCTTCAGTAAGGGCCTCGCTTGTGCTCTTCGAAATGACCTGCGTATCGGTGACATCCACGGTACTTGCCTTTGGTAGATTGTTGAGCTGCCTGACTGAAAACTACCGCACAACCGGCTTCAAGTCAAATGCTTTGCGGGTGCTGACGCTTTTTTGGAATCTCCCACCGTAAAAAATCCTCCGCAAATGCGCGCGCAGAGGTATCCGACGGTGATTCCAATAAGCGCGCCGCCGAGAACATCGGAGGGGTAGTGTACCCCCGCGGTGACGCGCGCCGCGCCCATGAGAAGCGCCGCAACAAAAAAGAGAGCTCCCCATTTTTTGTCATACCGGTACACGACTGTCGCAAGCGCGAAGAAAAACAAGGCGTGCCCTGAAGGAAAGGCGGGGGAGACTTCGGTGAAGAGGGTGTGGATGTTCTGGTGCGCGAGAAAGGGGCGGGGACGGTGGTAGAAAAAGCGGATGAGTTCACCGAACCCAAACCGCGCGAGGAGCCCCGCTCCGAGCGCGAGGGCGCCGATTTGAAGCGTGTTACGGAGGGAGATGTGCGAGAGGAGGAGCAGTGCAAGAAGTACGACGAGCGCGTACGGCAGGTATTCAGCAAGGAAAATAACCCCGCCGTCAAACGCGGGAGAGGCGCCACCCATCCCGTTCAAAAAGAAAAGAAGTGCGCGGTCAGCCGCTTTTATAAGTTCCACTCCTTTATTATACGCCCCTGACGCATCAGTGGGCTAGAAAGTGAGTTCTACGGAAGAGGGGACGAGTACTCTATCGAAAACACAATCCGCCCTATAATCTGCCCCGATGTCGTCTCAACACCGACACGCCAGCGCCCCGACGAAAAGTCGCGTTTAAAAGAGTACGTCCGGTAGCCCCCGTCCCGCCCACCAACGATTGCAAGCGGTATACGGCTTCTCGTCTCCCACGCCCCGCGCGTTTCATCATAGTACTCCCACCGGTGCACAATCTGCTCCGAGAAACGAGTCGGCGCGAAAATGGCGCTCCACGCGTAGAGCGGTTCACCGGGAGCAATGCGTACAATCTGGCCCGGCACCGTGAAGCCTAAGATCCGCCGCTCCCCGCCGGCGCGGAGGTACTCGCCGCTTTGGAGGCGAATCACGGATTTGTACACGCCGATCTCTTTGAGCGCGAGCGGAATGGGGGGAATGAGATTGGAAAAGTAGAAAAAAGTAACGACGGAAACAATGCCGGCGATGCTGACGAGAATGCCCTGCCGATTCGCCGCATAGCGCTCCCGCGCCGTCCGGCGAAGGACCATGAGAAAAAGTTTGACGGTAATGAGACTGACAATACCGCTCACAATGAAAACATCCGCTCCGATTTTCCCAAGCACGGTCGGTACAGCGAGGATGGTGTACGAGAGGAGCGCGAAGAAAAACACGGAAACTTGGAGCGTGAGACGCGTGTACTGCCGCTTGAAGAGCTCGCTCCCGACGAATTGAAGGAGAATGACGAGGAGGAACGGCCAGCTCGCTATGATGCTGGCGCTCCGCGAATAGAAAATAAGAAATGCGCTCATGAGCCCGCCGACCGCAAACTGCATCGCGAAGAAGAGGAGGCGATTCAGGCTCGCGCGCGCTGTCCCCTCGCGCACCTCGCCGTGGAAGTTCAGCACGATGATGCAGATGGCAACAAGAGAGAGGTAGAGTAGCAGCGCGAGATTTTCAAGGAAGAGGTCGGCGCGCCGAAGCGTGAAGTTGTCAACGATAAAACCGAGAATGAGCGCGGCGACCGAGATGCCCCGCTCATGCGTTTTTAGGAATGTGCGGAGGGAGTACATGACTGATCTAAAGTTCTAAAGGCTGTGGGGATGCCCTCAAGTCACAGAGATTATACAACTTTTGGGCATACCTGTGGAAAACTTCCATGTAAGGAGGTGCTACAATCTTGACTATAATAAATGTCAATGTACAAGTACAAGTCATTTTTTGCTCTTCTTTTTGTTTTTGCCCTTTTCGTACTGCCTCTTTTTTCCTCTGCCCAGTCTCCTGACAAATCATCAATCCTTATACAACAACTCCAGCAGCAAGTCGCTGAACTTCAACGTCAGATCCAAACTCTTCAGCGGCAACTTACAGAAACCAGATCGGAGTTAGGAGCCCAATCTCCCGCATCGGCACCCATTGCAGAACCCGAAACAGAAACGGCGCCCGCAAAGACTTCTCTGGAATTTACTCGAATACTCTCCCGAGGATCATTGGGTGACGATGTTCGCCGACTCCAAGAGTTTCTTGCGGAAGACAAGGAAATATATCCTGATGGATTGGTAACGGGTTACTTTGGACCTCTTACCGAGAGCGCTCTCAAAAAATGGCAACACAAGCACGGAATCGAGGCTGTAGGTATTTTAGGTCCTCAAACAAAAGCAAAATTCAGTGAACGGGGCAGGGGAAAAATTCAAGAACTTGTCACCGAAGGAGCGGGGGCTTCTGGAGTAATTCCACCCGGACTTCAAAAGAAATCCGAGGGCACAGCCACTTCAACCATAGCTACTACGACACCACCTTCGCCTTCAACGGAAAATTTTTGCGCGAAAGATCCCAAATACTGTGCCACAGAAAAAGAATGTGCGGCGCAAAATTATTACTGGTACACTGTCTCGTGCCACAAAACCGCGTCTCCGCCCGAGTCTTGCGCACGATCGTACAATTATTGTGTTGGCAGTTCAGAGTGCAGTGCGAATGGCTGGTACTGGTGCAGGAATAGTTGTTATTCAAGCGAGAATGCGTGCCAAGGACAAACGTATGTCGCGCCAGCGCAGCCAGCGGCTATTCCTGCGCTACCCGCTACACCGGCTCAACCGACATCGCAGACGGGGACCACCACTGTCTCCGCGACACCGGCAACTCCTGCGGTCCCTGCTACCGTTGCAACATCTACTACAACTGGCGATACAACCCCACCTTCCACACCGACAGGCCTTACAGCAACTCCCTCGACCTATAACATTGCTCTACGCTGGTCTAAATCTACAGATAATATAGGAGTTGCGGGTTACAAAGTGTATAGAAATGGGACACAAATTTTCAGTGCCGCAACGTCTACTTCACTTGCAACCTTATCGACTACCGATTTTGGATTAACATCGTCAACTTCTTATACATACACAGTTGCCGCATATGATGCCGCCGGAAATATCTCGGTGCCGTCAAGCTCGGTTTCTGCGGCTATTTTGGCCCCGGTGCCACCGGTGCCGGCAACAAATACTGGTATTGGAACATGTTCTGGTTTTTCCCTCGTTTTCAAAGACAATAAGACGACGTATACCATCGGTGAAATGGCGACATACACATACTCGTGCGCCTCTGGAGCTGCTTCTTATGTGAGAATGCAGGTTGTCAAACCTGACGGCGTGGTAACGACATACGTTACGGGAACTGGAAATTTGACAACTCAAACGATGGGATTTGGAACGGATAATCTCGTTGCTGGTTCCCACACCTTGCGCGCTTGTTATGATGCAGATTGCTATTTCATTGCTGATTCAAAACAGTTTACGGTAACGGCTGCTTCCTCTGTCTCTCAGGTGCAAGGACTCGTTGCGGCTGTCTCGGGAACCTCTGTAAATTTGTCATGGCAGGCGATCTCAGGTATTAGCACGTACAATATACACCGCGGTACAAGCACCGATTTCGTTCCAATAAAACCAGGTGCGGCAACGGGTCTGAATTTTAATCACCTTGCACAGGGTAACGTGCTATCGTATACAGATTCAAATCTCTCCGCAGGAACATATTATTACAAAGTTGTAGCCCAAGATGTCAGTGGCAATGTTGGACCGGCATCTTCCGCAGTGAGCGCAACGATCGCCGCGGTGGCCTCACCTCCTCCCGCGCCAACAGGAGGGACGAATGCGGGAGGGTACATCGGTGCGGGCTGGCCGCTTGCTGTATACGTAATGTCGGTACGATTCAATTATGATACAGCCAATCTTCCGCAGGTTGCATCGTTCCGCACATATCAAAAAAAGCCGGGCGACGCGGCGTTCAACCTTTTGGATACATTCAATAATCCGTCTGCCGCAAGTTCTTGCTCCACTACTGTCGACGGCAGCAATGGGTGGCGGCTCTCATACAGTTGTTCTGCAAAATTTTGGATAGTGGGGATGATCAGCACTCAAACATCGTCTTATTTCCCTGTGGGAGATTATGAATTCTATATAACGGCGGTCAGCAGTTCTGGTGCGGAAAGCGTTCCTTCCCCAACGCAGAAAATAGTAGTAAAAGAACCGACTGCTATTGTAAGCCCAACCGAGTCGCAATCACCGGTGGCATCACCACCGCAGTTCAGATGGACTACAGGAGGAAGTTACGCGTACATTGTGTTGTATGATGAAGGCGTTCTTACAACATCCCTCAATCCACTCTATTACAAGGTCGTTTCTGGTGGAGCAACATCATTTACCTATGACGGATCGGCACTGGACCCTTCAAAAAAATATGTTGTGATAATCAATTCTCCGGGAAGCGTTTCGCGCACATCAGTGGGAGATATCACGACAACTTCGTTTGCCCAGAAGGTTGAGAAATTTTGGATAAGTACGGCAACGACTACCAGCAGTATAGATAATTTCAATGCCGTCTCACAGCTTGCGCAGATCTTGGAATCGCTTTCTGACATTCTAAATTCTCTTAAGAGACTTCGGTGAAGCTCCCCGAGTGAAGTTGCCAACGATAAAGCAGAGAATGAGTGCGGCAACCGAGATGCCCCGCTCGTGCGTTTTCAGAAATGTTCGAAGAGGTTACATTAATTACCCGTGGGGTGATAGATGGGACTTGAACCCATAACCTCCTGCTCCACAGGCAGGCGCTCTAACCAGTTGAGCTACTACCACCATCTATGCCGGTGTTTTACCTCCGTGAATTCGGCAGTGGCAATTATGACATAGCCACATTAGATTATCCAAATCATAATTTTTACGATTCTGATCTTTGTGAATTTGCATCGTGTACCGTGCTTCACGCTACTCGTATGTCGGCGGTTCCTCTTTGACACCAGCTTTGTAATTCGCAAATCGCGCGAGGGCATAGAGAAGCGATGAGAGTCGGTTGAGGTACCCACGAGTATGCTCGTTCAGCGTTATCTCTCCCGCCTCAACCGCGCGAATGACCGTGCGTTCGGCGCGGCGCGCCTGGGTGCGCGCGACATCAAAGAGCGCGCCGACTTCCGTCCCGCCCGGTACGAAGAACGATGTTATCGGCGGCATCATTTTCTCAATCGCGTCTGTGTACTCTTCAAGCTCTCCTACCTTGCTCGGCTTTATCTTCTTGTCCGCGCCCGCAAGCTCCGCCTGCACGATGAAAAGGTTGTGTTGAACCTGCCGTATTATTTCAGAAGGGGTCTTGCCCTCAACTTTCCACCGAAGGAGCGCCGCCCTCACGCGGCAGAGTCCCAAAAATGAGTTGAGCTCGTCCAGTGTCCCAAGCGCCTCGGTCTGACAGGATGCTTTTGAGATGCGCTCCCCCGTCCCCTGTTGCCGGAGGGTCTTCGTCGTACCGCCGTCGCCTTTGCGTGTGTAGAGCATAAGAGTAGCGTAGAGCGGATAGCGGATAGCGTAGGGCTGATAGTTCTAGCTGGAAGATGTGTTGCGGATTCTCATTTGCTAGTAGGTACTTGAGGTGCGACGTTCCACCCGGAACACATGGATCACTCGCTTTGTCGGATTGAGTTCATAGAAAAAACGATGCGCGCCGACTCGCCGTCTCCACACATGTTCTTCCCCCTTTATCTTCCGTATATCGCCTGCGTAAGGATCAAGTGGAAGCGATTCAATGGTACGAATAATTTTCTCGCCGTAAATACGCGGAAATTTCGACAATGACAGAAAGACACCCTTATCAATCTTTAATTCCCAACTTGCGCTTGAGCTCATAGAGTGTGAAGAATTTCCCGCGTAAAAGGTTTTTGCGCGCTCGCGCCAGTGCTTTTTTTTGAGCCGGAGTCATTTTTATTTCCCGAATCGTCTTGAAACGGAAACGCAAAAACTCCTCGTACTCCTTTCGAGGAAGAACCGCAAACCCTTTTGAAACAAGCTCTTTTGGAAGAGCGAT
>VMFH01000033.1 GCA_007375925.1 Parcubacteria group bacterium Gr01-1014_72
ACGGACACGGGGGGCGACATCAGAGAATCGTTCCAGAAGGTAGTACGCGAAGATGACACCCGCGACGACAACCACGACAAGCGCCTTCCACACAAACCGCGCGGTAATTTCCCCGCCAAGGTAGGTATTGATGACGGCAATGAGGTCTCCGGCGATGAAAGCGCCAGCGAGAAAGAGGGTGAGGAAAATCCGCCACCGCCGCACCCAGAGTTCCGCCTTCTCTGGCATAAGCTTCATATCCCGTTTCGCCGCCCACTCCAGCACGTAGAGAAGCGGAATGAGCACGAGAAGTATTGATAGGGGCCAGGCGATCGCGCTCGGCGTGAAGTAGGGAGACAGAGCGTCCGGAAGCGCGCTGTCAATCACCGCAAAAAATAGGTTCACGAGGGCGATCGCGCCCGCATAGAGCGCAATGGTCGCGCCGAGGTACACAAAAAAATCTTTCGGGGTTGTTTTGGGAGTCATGGGAACATCGTAACATATTTTCAATAAGAATGCGCGTGGTAGTCCGCCAATCGGCGGAGAACCTACGGCCTCTGTCTTCTAAACGGCAGTGAGGAGCGCCGCGAAAGCTTGAACCTAACATTCTGCGTGCGCGTGCCAAGACTCGAACTTGGGACCTCGTCATTATCAGTGACGCGCTCTAACCACCTGAGCTACACGCGCACGCAGAAGATTATTTGATTTTCAAGCTTTCATGGCGTCCGAACGAACCGTTTATATTCTCAAATATCAGGACAGCGTTCTACCACTGAACTACACGCGCAAGTTTATCATTACCAAGCCGACGCTTTGATCGGCTCCCCGACGTCCCGCCATAGGCGAGACGTCGGGGCTGAACTCCGCCTACGACAGGCGGGTACACGCGCCTCGGATTTTGGTACGATAGCAAAAAAGGCGGCCTCTGACAAACAAAAAGCACCTCGTTTGTCGAAACGAGGTGCTTTACGTGGTTCTTCACCATTCCACCTCCCTAGCGAAACAGAGGAACAACGAAATGGTAGATGGCCGCTAAGATGGCCAGTGTTCCGTGAACAGCCAAGAGAGCTGTGATCAGGAACCGTTGCCACTCGGCCAATTCCAGCCAGAGATTCTTCATTTTTTTCAATTCCTTTCTCTGCGAGTTCTCAACACCGTTGCACATTATATATTATTCATGAGTCAAAGTCAAGCTCACCTGTGGATACGAAAAACCCCCTCCCGCCCCGCATTGCGGGGCGGGAGGGGGTTTTTACTCTATCCTCTGTTTTGTTCCGTTCTATGGTCTCAATTTTGGGCTCCGAGACCAACACCGCTCCATTTCGCATTACTGAGAAATGTATCGCCGATTCACCGTCAAGCACTTTTTAAAAAAGTGCTTGACAGAGCTTCACCTTGAAATGTTCCACGAGCAGCTTCCGCTACCCGTGCCTTGTTACGACTTAGCCTTTGTCATCGAGCTTGCCGTAGACCCCGCCCAACTTTTGCCACTCACTCGTGCATATTACATGCAAAAGTATTGTGCATTCGCGAATGTTCATAATACGCAAACGAACTAATTCGCAAAAGTTGGGCGGGGGCTTCGGGCACTCCCGACTTCCCTGGCTTGACGGGCGGTATTTGATGTTTTATAATGTTACCATTATAATTCTCTTCAACACGGGGCAAGCGGTTTTCCCGCACCCTCGCGTTTTTCAAAGGTTGCTTATTCGATTTTTTTATCGAATTCACTTACCTTGCCGTGATAAGTTTTAGCTTTCTTCCCTAGAGCACGGAGCTCATCGCGAAGTTTTACAATTTTGCTAAACCCATTGTCAGACAAATGTTCTTTGGCGCAAACCATCAGAACTATTTGTCTAAAAATCAGATAGGATTTTTTCTTTTTCGCTTGTAATGGATTTTTATCTAGAAACGGAAATAAATATTCTTTCAAGTCCCAAATGCTCGTAATTTTATACTTCGCATGTGGATACCATCCATATCGCTCGTACGAGCAATCATAAATTTTCCCGCTTCCGATAGTAACAAGTAGACGCTCCAAGATTTCTTGATCATCCTTCCGTAATTCTATTTCAAATTCCGGCCGAACTTCAAAACCTCGGCGTAATGTCTTGTGTTTCCCAATACTAATTGAAAAAGATCCTTCTCCATCAATAAATCCTGAGACATATTGAGGATTTAACTTTTTCCTTTGAATTTGTTCCTTCCCAATAGGAAGTTCTAGCCTGGGGTTAAACCGAGCATCTTTCCTTTTGGTACTACGAACTCTGCTGACTTCTTGCATATCATAATTATATCATTACTAATACAACTTCTCGGTGTGTATAACACAACGAGGAAAATGCAAGATCTCCCACGGTAACCGAATACACTGTTTTATCTCATCTCGATGCCACGATACGCATAACAGTTTTTGTAACACAGTAGGTTTCTCCATGTACTCGCAGGATAACCTCTGGTATGCGCCATAACTGGCATTCAAGCTAAGAAATGCTACCCGCGCACCAATGCAAAGCATGGTGCGGGGCTCCGCTCGCTTACACGAGCTTCGCTTTCCCCCTTCACTTGCCTCCTCACGGAGACAAACTGGGATTTCGCTTCAAGGCACTGTGAATTACCTTGGTTGGATTTCTATAAAATAGGCACCAACTAGCGTACTCGATCGCATGGCGACCCGAGTACAAGACTTGAGAACGTATTCACCGCGGTATGCTGACCCGCGATTACTAGCGATTCCTACTTCATGAGGTCGAGTTGCAGACCTCAATCCGAACTGGGGCCGCTTTTCTAACGATTGGCTCAGGGTTACCCCGTCGCAACGCGTTGTAGCGGCCATTGTTCCACGTGTGTAGCCCAAGACATCAGAGGGCCATGCTGACCTGGCGTCATCCTCGCCTTCCTCCCCGCACTTTGTTCGCAAGAACAAAGTGCGCACTTCCAACTTCCAACTCACAACTTCCGACACAACAAAGAAATTTTTCTCTTGTTGGTTGTTAGTGGTTAGTTGTTGGTGGTTGCACTTTGCGCTTCCGCGCAAAGTGCGGGGCGGTCTCGCCTGACAAATATAACAGGCAACGAGGGTTGCGTTCGTTACCCCACTTAAGGGAACAATTCAAACCACGAACTGACGACGGCCATGCAACACCTGTCCAGCCGCCCTTGTGAGGCGACAGGCGTTTCTGCCTGCCTTCGTCTGGATTTCTAGTCTTGGTGAGGTTTTTCGTTTACCGTCGAATTGAACCACATGGACCACCGCTTGTGCAAGTCCCCGTCTATTCCTTTGAGTTTTAGCCTTGCGGCCGTACTACCCAGGCGGATATCTTAACGCGTTAGCTTCGCCTCTCAGAGGGTCGATACTCCGAAAAGCCAGATATCATCGTTTAGGGCGTGGATTACTGGGGTATCTACAATTTTGTTACTACAAAATTGTAATTTTCAATTATCAATTTCCAATTTTCAAAAAACCGGAAACGAAATTTCTAAATTACAAACTTGCGGCAGAGACATTTCTGCTCTGCTCTGCATGTCGCCATGCAGTTCGGACTATATCTTCTCCGACTCTTTGAAAGAAGAGCGATAAATCGCTCTCGATTCAAAAAGTCGGGCCCAGCGTATAGTCTCTGAGGGTTCTTGCAAGCTTCATGGAAGGGACGACTGATGTGACAATCGCCCTAGAGGTTATGTTTTCTTTTTCTTTGGAACAACCTCGATGATATTTCGCACAGGAACACCGTACATCAGGCTCATTTTCACTGACTCAAGCGAGCCTTCTGGATGAATGATTCTTGCACGAACTTGCTTATTTTTTCTTTTCATAATGTACCTCCATGAAACTTGCAAATCTTCCCTGCTGATTGGCCGCACCGAAAAGATTTTCACCCCGCACTCGCGGAGTACTCTCGGATTCTCGGCTTTTCCAGCATATAGCTAGGTTATCTTTAGCAATATTATCCTTGCATGCAAAGTGATGGAGGCGACACATTCCAATCACACCTGTTTTGGTGCCCACCGGTTTGTGTCGCCATGATGATAAAAGTAGTCAGTTTTCATGACTTTTAAGGAGCTACGCGCTCCGGTACACCTTCAAAACGGGTAAGCGGGGAACTCTCCCGCGCCGCGATGAAGCCACGCACCGGAATTTTTGCTTCCCTTTACCTTCTACTTCTCCATCATTTTGCATGCAAGTCTTGCTAAAGGGACCGCTCTTCGGAGTACCCCTACTCCTCTCTCTGGTCTTTTACCACCAGAGTGAGCATACTTTTTTAAAATACCTTGGAAGGCGCGACGGCGCCGGACAGAGAAAATTTTTAGCAAAAAATTTTCGTGTATTTTAAAAAACGTATGCGAACGAGATCCCATTCACTCCCCACGCTTTCGTGTTTCAGCGTCAGGAATGCGCCAGTGTGCTGCCTTCGCTTTTGGCGTTCCCCTAGATATCAACGGATTTCACCCCTACACCTAGAGTTCCGCACACCTCTCGCATCCTCGGAGTCCTGCCGTATCCCGCGCCTGTCCGCCGTTGGGCGGCGGTATTTAACACGGGACTAACAGAACCGCCTACACACCCTTTACGCCCAGTGATTCCGGATAACGCTTGGGGCACTCGTATTACCGCTTCTGCTGGCACGAGTTTAGAAACCCCTTATTCTCAGGGTACCATCAATAACTTTTTCCCCTGCAAAAGAAGTTTACGTACCGAAGTACTTCATCCTTCACGCGGCGTCGCTCGATCAGGCTTTCGCCCATTGTCGAATATTCTCGGCTGCAGCCACCCGTAGGTGTATGGACCGTTTCTCAATTCCATCGGTGGGGGTCACCCTCTCAGGTCCCCTAGGCGTCATAGCCTTGGTAGGCCGTTACCCTACCAACTAGCTGATACCGATGAGGCCGCTCGAAGAGCGATAAATCTTTACTATGCACCTCGCAAAACCTCGGTGCTAAATACGACACTAACTTCACGAATAAAAACGAATGTACGAATAAGAAATTCTTAATTCGTGTCATTCGCATGAATTCGTAATTCGTGTCGCACAGCATCGAACCTTTGTGAGATGCACAGGCTATCGGGAATTACCCCCGCTTTCGCGGGGCTATGCCCGACTCTTCGGTGCGTTCCTCATTATTACTACCTCGTCTGCCGCTCTGCAACTACCAACACTTAACTACCAACTTCTAGCCCTTCAAAGTCTTCGAAAGACCGCCCAACTGATTACTGACCTCAAGTGCGAGCTTCTCAATTTTAAGAAACTCTTCCTGATTCATCAATTTTTCAGCAAGTGCTACTTCGGAGCAAGATACTACTTCATCTACAGACCCTAACGAATTTCCGATGAACCGGTTGAAATCTTTATCGGAAAATCTTGCAGACCCTTCTGCAATGTTCAGAACTATTGAGAGGGCTGCTCGTTTCATTTGATTAGTGAGATGACGAAATTCAATAGGAAAATTTTTGTTCACCCTGACGATCAAACTATGGAGCTTGAGGGCGTCCTGGTAGACCTTAAATTTTCTGTACCGAAATGCCATCTTACTATTAGTATATCTTGTTGGTTGTTAGAAGCTAAGTGTTGGCAGCTGCATCGCTCGACTTGCATGCCTTATCCACGCCGCCAGCGTTCATCCTGAGCTAGGATCAAACTCTAAATGAAGACATGTATTTTGATGTCTTAAGACATCAAAATACAGCTGTCTGAATTTAGCCCAGCACCAATTTCACGGAATAAAAAAGATGTACCGCAAGTTTGAGCTATGCATTGTATACACTCAAACCATGGTAATTTCTTATTCGGTAAAATTGGTGCTGGGCGTTCAAAGTTGCAACCAATCGCTTGCGCTCTTGGGCAACTTTGCCGAACGGAACAAAACAGAGGATGCCCCGTCCCACTTTTAGCGGGACGGGACTTAAGAAGTTTGATCGTTGCTCGTATGCCCCGTGCCGCTCGTGGCGGACAACGGGGCGGAATCAATAGGAATGTGTTTTGTTAGACTTGCACTAACATTCTCATCCCGTCCCGCTCAAAGCGGGACGGGATCGATTTTTTCAATTTTCAAAGGCCACCCGACACCAATCGGGACAGGATTGTTATTATATACAGGCCGGTACGGCTGTCAAATGTATGTATGTGGGGATTCTTCACCACAACACAACAACAATGGAACGCTCATGGACGAAACGTAATCCGACGGATGAGCTCTCCGGCGGTAACAACCGCCGTCCCCAGCTTCTCAACCGCAAGCCCCGCCGCATGGTTCGCAAGTATCCCCGCCTCAACCACATCTCCAAATCCACCGTCATACATTACAAGCCCGCGCGCCCCGCAGGTAATTGAGGCGTATGTACTTTTCATTTTCTGCTTCAATAAACGCACAAGCTCGCGATCCGAAAGTCCTTTTACACCAACAATACTTTCTGCCTCTTCATGATTAGGACGAACGAGAGTTCCCCCCAAAAGAAGTGACGCGTTCTCCGGTTTCGGGTCAACAATACTGACGAGCTTGGAGCGCCTCGCAATACCAAGCACGCGCTGTCCGAGGTCTCCGCGAAAAACGCGCTTGTTGTAATCGGAGAGTGCGATACCACTGTACCTTTTCGCATTTAAACGAAAAAGTTTCAAAAGCTCTGTTGTTTTCTGTAAAGCGAGAGGGAGAAGCGTCTGTGGAGACTCGCCAAAATCAGCACGAAACACGCACGTCCCGTGCTCCGCGCTGAAGTAACGCTCTTTGGATATTGTTTGTCCATCTTTGAGAGCAATAAGAGTAATGCCCACAACCTTACACAGTGCACGAATGCGCCTGCCAGCATCGTCTTCTCCAAGAACCCCGTAAAGGTCAACCTGTGCACCGAGGGAGCGAATATTCGCCGCGACGTTCCCCGCTCCGCCAAGCGCATAGTTCGTCTTCCCGTCATCAACCTTGAGCGCAAAAGCGGCCGCCTCTTTTGTCGCCCGAGAGTGGCCGTAGCGCATCACATCAAGCATAATGTCCCCGACAACCGCCACCGAAAGGCGGGGGAAATCACGAACTCGCTCAATAAGCCGCTTTTTTTGCGTCATTTCATCCATCGGCATGACCATAACCATACAACATCTCCGCTCAACCGAACAATACAAAAATCCCGTACCGCTATCCGCCAACTGGCGGAGCGGAACGGGATTTATACACTCCTCCTCGTAACGCCAGCCACACACTTCGCATGGGCGAAGTCATATGGCTATGATGTCGTCAAAAGAAGAGCAGCGCTTCTCATTCGCGCGACGAGCGCGACGAGAAGTCCTCGTTGTGGCGGCAGTTTTCTTCTCCTGTGGAACGTCTGTCGCATGACCCCCACCGACGGCTTGCGCAAGAGCGCTGTCCGCGGGCGCGCTTGTAGGAAACGCGATTGGCAAGCGAACTCTTTTTTCAGTCTTTTTCATATCTTCCTCCTCAAAGAACAATCACCCCCGTACATACCTCTCGCTCCGGTACCAACCGAAACGAAAACCAACTCTCCGGGGTGGAGAGCTGGCCATCGTTAGTTAGTAGTCGGTAGTTGGTAGTCAGTAGTAACGAACACTGGCAAGGTCTCCACCCCTTTCGTTAAGGAGGGTAAGGAGGAGACCGAGAAGGTATGCGCGCCTATACGTCATAGATATATGATACTGCGATCGCTTGATGCGTCAAGAGAGGGTTATGGGTCATCCCTACGGGAGATCTCTTGAAAGGAGAGATTTCCGTCGCCGCCACTTCTCTACTGTTACCAGTAAGGGTGAGGCAATGAAGATGGATGAGTAGGTGCCCACCGTGATGCCAATAATGAGCGCGAGAGAGAAGTACTTGGTGCTCTCGGGACCGAAGAAGTAGAGCGCGAGGAGCGCGAGGATGGTCGTGAGGGAGGTGTTGATGGAGCGGGTGAAGGTTTGCGACACGCTCTCCCCGACAATCTCTGCAAACGGCTTCCTGTCGTGACGCTCGCGCGCAAGGCGCAGGTTCTCTCGCGTCCGGTCAAAGACGACGATCGTGTCGTGCACCGAGAAACCGAGAATGACGAGGAGCGCCGTCACAAAGAGCGTATCAACTTCAATGCCCTTGAAGCGCCCAAGTGCCGCAAAGACGCCCGTTGGGATAAACACGTCGTGGAGGAGCGCTACGACCGCGATGATCCCATACTTCCACGAAGACACCGGTTCGGAAACTTTGCGAAAAGCGTACGCAATGAAAAGAATGATGGCGATGAGTACAAGAGCTATTGCAAGCAATGACTTAATTGCCGCCTCCCTCCCGAGGAGAGGTCCTACGGTGGTTGAACGCTTGACGAGTATCTCTGCCGTACCGCCAAGAGTCAGAGCATCCGCAACTCCCGCCTGTGCGTCAGCAGGGACTTCCTTCATGCGGATGATGTATCCTTTCTCTCCCGTTTCGCGAAGCGATTCGCCGAGCGAAAGTGGCGCAAGTCGCTCGCGAAGCACCGCAGTCTCCAGCCGCCCCGCAGGGTACTCAATCTCAAGGAGCGCACCGCCCCGGAAATCAATGCCGAGTGTAAGGCCCCAAATACCGACAGCGATAAATGATGCGACAATCAAGATGCCGGAGAAGATGTAGAAGATGCGGCGATGAGTGATGATAAACATGGTGTGTGTAGCGATGCGAATCTACGAATATACCAATGATACGAATAGAATCAGTCTTTTACTTTTATTCGTTTCATTCGTTCCGCCAGCTGGCGGACATTCGCATATTTGCATCGTGTACTATCTGACCCCGCTCCCAAAAACAACCCGCACAAATTTCCCTTGCCCTTTCACTCCAAGTGCGTAGAGGAGAGTGCGCGAGACCGTGATTGCGGTGAACATGCTTGTGACGACGCCAATCGCAAAGACGAGCGCGAAGCCCTTGATAATCGGGGTCGTTGCAAAGTAGTAGAGAATAACTGCTGTAATGATGCTTGAGAGGTTGGAGTCGCGGATGGATGCCCAGGCGCGAGAGAACCCTTCGTGCATTGCATCAGAAAGTTTCTTTCCGCGAGCGAGCTCTTCTTTCATACGCTCAAAGATGAGAATGTTCGCATCCACCGCCATGCCGAGGGACAGAATGAATCCGGCGATACCGGCGGCGGTGAGCGTTACAGGAATAAGCTTGAAGATTGCAAGGTTGAGAGCGACGTAGACGCAAAGTGCAACCGTTGCAATAATCCCCGGAACTCTGTACCAGACAAGAAGGAAGAGGGCAATGAGGGCAAATGCTATCCACCCCGCATAGACGCCCGCCGACACGGCGGCACTCCCCAAAGTCGCTCCTATGGTCTGCGTTCCGACAGGAATGATGTGCACGGGTAGAGCACCGTAATTGAGATTGCGCACGAGCTCGCGCGCCTCCTCCAGATTGAATCCCCCGCTGATTTCGGCAGTCCCACCCGTTATCTCCTCACGGACGACCGGCGAGGAGATGGGGATGCCGTCAAGAAAGATTGAGACAACCTTACCGATATTCTCCTTTGTAATTTTCGCAAACAACTCAGACCCCTCGTCATTGAATGCGAGAAGAACTTTCGGCTGTCCCGTCGTCTGATCAAATATAACCTGCGAACGACTTAGGAAACGGCCGGTGAGAGGTGTCGGAATAAAAACTTCATCAAGTGTCTTCTTCTCCAGTTCTTCCTGCGATACTCCGCTCATATCTCTCATGAGTTTGAACTCAAGCAGCGGTGTCTTGCCGATGAGTTGCATCGCCTGGTCAACATCCGTCACACCTGGAAGTTCAACAACGAGCCGGTTAATGCGCCCACCACCCGGAACGCCACCTGACTCAACCTGAACCACCGGCTCTGATACGCCGAAAAGATTGACACGCCGTTCAATCGTCTCACGCAAGGCCTCCATCGTCTCACCAATATCGCCTGCCGCCACATCCTTCGTATCCGCTTCATACACAATATGCGTCCCGCCTGAAAGATCTAACCCGAGCTTGAATGGGCGAGTCTTATTAATCTCCGATGTGTAGACAAAAAAGCCGACAGCGGCAGCGAGAACGAGTGCGAGAAGCGCCACGAGGCGGGTTTTTAACATAGACGCCATGGTAGCGGATTGTAGAAAAAAAGGAAATGACTTGACAAAAACAACCTCTCTGGTTATTTTACTTTTCAGATATGAACCTTTTAGGAACTTTATGAGAGAACGCGTGATACCGTGGAGGGAGTTTGAGCATATAAATTTCCGTGGACGCGGTATACACTACAAAGATACCGTTGGCGGAAAGACAAAAACTGGCACAATCATACGCATGGAGGCCGTCATGATTGTTGTCACAGAATATGTCTTTGTTATAGAGAGAGAGTCTGGTAAACAAAAAAATTCGTTATCTCAACTTTTCTTAACGACGATCTACCGATTGAACTCTCTAATACAAACCCGCAGAGTTCCCCGCCCCTTGGGGCGGGGATGAATGCGGCAACGGATGCTATGATAGCACCGTATGGCAATCCGAAGGGCAGCACACGCGGTCTACGAGCTGAATTACCACTTTGTCTGGCCACCCAAGTACCGAAAAGGGGTGCTGACCAAAGAGGTGAAGAAATTTCTTGAAGACCTCTTTCCCAAAGTAGCACGGGCGTATGGATTTGAAATCATCGAGCAAAATGTCCAACCCGACCACCTCCATCTCTACACCTCCGCCCCCCCACGCATTGCTCCCGCCCAGATTGTCGATATTCTGAAAAGCATATCCGCACGAGAGGTCTTCAAGAAATTTCCAAAGGTGAAGCAGCAACTGTGGGGAGGAGAACTCTGGAGCGATGGGTACTTCGTCCGAGCGGTGGGCGATAAGGTTACCGCCTTCATTATCCAACGATACATCAAGTACCAACACCATGAGCACTCCGCAAAACAAGGTCGTTTATTCTGATACCGCACCGCTTGCGGTGCGGTAGTTCATTTCTTTTTGATAATTAGTTTTCATGTATTTACTCTGGCTCAAAGTGAGAACCGGTAAAACAATACTTTTTTATCTTTTCTTGAGATTTTTTCTCAGGAGAATTCTTTATGACACTTTGAGCAAGTTCATCTAGATCAATATCCGGTCTTGTAGAAATATCTGTGAGTGCAACCTCAAACAAAACTTTCTTGCCGTTCCTTTCGATGAATGTCTTGCACAGTATAGCTGAATTATTAGATTTTATTTTCCAACTTTTATCCATATAAATAATTCGGCATTATTTGTACCTATCTCCGATTTTAACCTTACCAGCATTTGCTGGAGTTACACAAGAAGATGGCTTATTTAGAATTTCCTTATATTTTGAGTCATTTCCAGCCGTTTCCATTATTCGTTTTCCAATTTCTTGAATAACTATACGAGGCTTCTTGGTTTCTGTGTGATAA
>VMFH01000034.1 GCA_007375925.1 Parcubacteria group bacterium Gr01-1014_72
CACGAATCGCCGAACTGACTTACTCATCCGTCCCCCCGATCTTGAAAATGTACGCCTGAAAGGTCTTGTGACAAAAGTCAGCATGCTTCTCGCCCGCAGGCTCTCGCGGCCGGAACATCACTCCGACCCAGAGAGAAATCCCTGGAAAGGGACCTTGGCATGTATTGAGAAGCAACTTTTCAGATAAATTGCGTAATGCGATTAGTTTTTCGCCTTGCCGTCCTGCCCTTGCATTCAGGGGCTGGACGGTTTTTTAATCTCACTCTGCATCCCGTGTTCTGTGCTCTGTGTTCAATGTTCTGTTCCCCATCACCCCACCGGATTGCACGCCTTGCACACGCCGAAATCCTCAAGCCGATTCAGGTACGCGATGACGGTCAGCACAAATTCCGCATGACTCCAGGTCAACGGCGCGGCCGAGAGTTGAGCGCCCGTCGTCGGGTCAAGTTGTTCCGACAGGACTCCGGAGGGGAGCGCGTGCCGCGCGACCCACTCCAGGGTATCCCGCGCCGCGGCAAGCTCTTTTTCATCCCTCGCAAGCGCGATCTGGTATCGAGCATGCCACAGCGTCGTCAAAATCCAAGGGTTCCCCGGCACCGCCGCTCCCGTCGCGGAGTAGCGATCTCCCTCGTAGCGCGCAATGCCGCCGACCGGCGTCGGGACGGTAAGCGCGCGGAGCGTCCGACGGAAAGCGTCCGCAAGGCGCGGGTCTCCCGGCGGGAGCACGCCGAACGCGAAGATGCCGTACACGCTTGATATGTCAATTGTTCTGTCCGGTACAAGAACGCCGCCCTGCCCAAACGTAATCATCTTGTGGAACATACCGGTCTTCGCGTCGTAGAGATGCTTCAAGATCGCCTCCCCTACCTCCTTCGCCGCTCCCGCGTAGAGCTCTTCGCTCGTTTTCTTGCCGAGAATTTCCGCAAAGCGCGCCGCGGCAGAGAGTGCGCCATACACGGCGGCGGCAGTAAAGGTATGCGTGCCGAACTTCTCTTCCCAGAGATCAAAACTTGGCTCCGGAAGCCGCGTTTTTTCATCGCGATACACGACGAGAAAAGTGGCCGCTTTTTTTATGAACGAGTTATAGATACTCTCTATGAACTCAAGGTCCTTTGATATTTCGTAGTGCTTGAGAAGCGCAATAAGAATGAGCGCTGTCCCGTCTTCCTGAATGGGGAGCACTGCTTTCCCCTCACGCACCCACGGGTGCCATGAGGAACCGAGAGAGTGGTCGGAGCGGTACTTGTGCATGAAGTACCCGTCATCCGAAATGACGCTGTTTGAAAACTCAAAGAAGCGCCGCGCCACATTGGAGTCCCCGGCGCGGTCAAGCGCCTCCGCGGCAAACGATGCATCGCGCGGCCACATGTACGCATAGGTATCCTTCCCACCCTGAAAAATATCGCCGTCGCTTGAGGCAATAATGCCGCCCTCCAGATCCGCGTGCGCGCGCACAATAAAGAGCGACTTTCGAAACAGCGCAATGATGGCGGGCGAAAGTCCGTAGAAACTGAATTGATACTTGTTCACCCACGCTCTCCAGAAGTCGGCGGTCGTGTTCATGAGGTAGGCGGGCGTTCGCTCAAGCACGTACTGATTGAGGGCAATCACCTCGCGGTGAGACTCCCCTACCGCAAGCCAGTAGTAGAGCTCGGCATTTCCGTGTGGAGGAAGAATAACGGTCGCTCCGAGAACCGAGTCAACGCGCCCGTGCTCAATCGGATTTTGGCTAAGCATACCATCCTCGGCGTCGCGGAAACTCCCCTCCTTACCCTCCACCCCAAACACGCCCGTCGTGTAATCGTCAAAACCGCCCCGCTCATGGAACATATTGGCGAGAAAAACCCGCCTCCCCTTATAGTGGATGAGAACATGGTGCATCGGATCAAAGTAAGCGGTGTCCCCGCGGTGCGATTCGTAGAGCTCAAACTCGTGTCCGAGGTAGAGCTTCACGCGCCGCTCCGAACCGGCAAGATTTTTGAGCGTAAAATGCCGCAGAAAAATGTTCTTCTCGTTATACACAAGGGTGGTGAAGTGAAGCTCCAACTGGAGCTCCCGATTCACGCCAACGACCCGCGCCTCAAAGGTATCGTCGGCCGATCTCACGCGCATCTCCCACGACGGATGATTGCACCACCGTACAAGCCCCTCCACAAAGACGCCGATGCGGTGTATGAACTTCCCCCGCACGTGGTTCTCAAGCCCGACGTGAGGAAAGTAAAAATCGCGAACCTGACCCTGCGCGTCAAGGCCGACGAGTATAGAGCCGTTGCCAAGAACAAAAGAGCGAGACATGGGAAGTTTAAAGTTGAAAGTGCAAAGTTAAAAGTGACAGTCAAAAATCTAAAATGAAGGGGTATAGTGTCTTTCCAATTTTACATTTCCTACTGTCGATACTTCCCCAGATGTTTCTCTGCGGCCTTGAGAGCGCCGATTCTGTCTTTCGCGCCTCGTAAATCCTTCGCGCACGCGCTGTCAAGGAGCACCTCCTCAACCCACTTCGCGAAATCATTCCGCTGCCCGGCTGCGTGGTGACGATACTGGGCATCCGCCATCGTGCGAAGTGCCGCCGCGAGCTCCTTCAAGCTCGGAAGTATAGGACCGTTATTGACGAAAAACGCCCGCGCGCCAAATGCCACGATGAGGGGCTTCCCCTCCTTCTTCTGCATCGACATTTTCACAATCTTCTTTTTTGGTACTGCCATATTTGAACGTGTTAACTATTAATACTGGCTTATAATTTATGCTCCGTGTTCCATGTTCTGTGCTCTGTGCTTCTGTGGCAGTCGCAGCTCTACGTCATGGAGCACATTCATAAAGGAGATGAAAGCGTCATAGGGAGAGTCGTGCGGGTTGAAGTACTTGTGCACGTCTCCGTCGTTCCACCACTTCGTGCACATATAGTAGAAGTGGTCCGATGTCTGGAGACGGCGCCAATCCTCAATGAGTGAGGAATCACGCGAGGCGAGCACGGGGCCCTCAAGCGCGTAGAGTTGCCGGAGCGCGTCTTGCTGCATTGAGTTCTCCGTCCACGCCGAGAGATCGCGCTCAATGTCCGCCCACGATATGTAGTGCGGGACATCAACAATCCCGCGCGGAGGGAAGCGCCGAATCGCCTCTGACGGCGTCACGAAGTCGTTATTGGGGTGCTTGTACACTTCCGCGGGAAGCGCGCGAAGAAAGTCGAAAATACCAGTATCCGCCCATTGGTGTTCCCCGAATGTTTCGTAATCCATGAAAAGATTCACGACTTCGCCGTTGCCGTTGTGCGCCGCAACCCATGAGGCGAACTTCGGAGCGGTCAGTGGATACTCCGCCCAATCGCGCGAGGAGAAACGAAATGCGATGTCGTCCGAGAGGCGGTAATTTTTGAGGAGGAGGCGGATGTTTGCTCCGCCGCGCGGCTGATAAAGAAAATTGGGGCTCCGCCAGCCTAAAATATGATCCGCACCTTCCGCGAGTACTCCAGCATATCCTAAGGACTCTGCCTCGGCGGCGACATCATTGGAATAGATAAGCTCGGTATTCCGGAACACAACCGGCCGAACACCGAAGATCTCTTTAAGTTTCTTCCGGTGGAGCTCTACCTGCCGCCGAAACTCTTCACGAGAGAAGACAAATGAAAGCGAGTGGTGGTATGTCTCGGAAAGGAGCTCTACCTGTCCTGTGGCAACGAGTCGTCGAAACGAGTCAAGTGTTTCCGGACTCCACTCTGCAAGTTGGTCGAGAAATACTCCGGAGAAAGAGAAGCTCACACGGAAATCAGGGTATCGGCGCAGGAGTTCAAGGAGAATCGCGTTGGTCGGCAAGTACGCCTTGCTCGCGACCTTACGCAACACCCGTTCGTTGTTCCGATTCGTCTCACCTGTTTCGGCGAAGTAGCCGCGATCGGCGCCAATATCAAACACGCGGTAGCGCTTGAGGCGCATCGGCTGGTGGACTTGAAAGTAGAAGCAGACAGAAGGCATAGAAGTAGCTGGTAGCTGGTAGCTGGTAGCTTTTAATTATACCCCAATCCACGAAACGAATCTCCTGTACAGCGCCTGCACCTTCTGTGCAGCGTTCGTCCAGCTCATATGCGGAAGTTCGCGGGAAGCGTTCTCTTGAAGCGTTGTGGCGAGGGAGGGGTGGCGGAGCACCGAGAGTATCTTGTTCGCGAGCTCATCCACATCCCAGAAATCAACCGTGAGCGCGTGCCGGAGCACCTCGGAGACGCCTGACTGCTTTGAGATAATCGCGGGCGTCCCGTGCTTCACCGCCTCAAGCGCGACAAGCCCGAACGGCTCCGAAACGGAAGGCATGACAAAGAGGTCGGCGGCGCGGTAGAGCGACGCAAGCTCCTCGCCGCGCAGAAACCCCGTGAAGATGACTTTGTGGGAGAGACCCTGCCGCGCCGTCTCCCGGAGCATCTGGCGCTCCATATCCCCGCCCCCCGCAATGATGAAGAGGGCGTTCGGGTCGCGCTCTACAACAATCCGTGCCGCGCGGAGAAAATAATCGGGTCCCTTCTGAAGCGTGATGCGTCCGACGAAAATGATGATTTTTTTGCCGCGCGCCTTGAGTGCGGCGAGGGCGCTGCCCGCCGCGTTCCCCGCCGAAAATGCGGCGGGTGGGCCGGTGTCAATGCCGTTGTACACGACGACAATTTTCTCCTCCGGAATGCCGTACTGCCGCATCACAACCCCCTTCATAAAATTACTCAAAACAATAACGGCATCCGCCGCCGCCATTCCCTGCCGTTCGCACTCGTACACCTCCCGATTTATGCTGTGACCCCCCGTCCGGTCAAACTCGGTCGCATGAACGTGCACAATAAGCGGTTTGCCGGAGAGTCGCTTCGCCTCAATGCCGGCCCCGAACGAAAGCCAGTCGTGCGCGTGGATAACGTCAAATAGCTCGGAGCGTGCGATCCCCCGCGCCCGACGCGCATAGCGGCGCACCTCCCCGAGAAGTGAGCGGTCAAAACCCCCGCCCTTCGCCGCCTCCATTGCTTCATACTCTTGTGGGGAGGGGTATGCCGACGGGTAGGGGGAGGGGTCGTACACATCCTCACCCTCATCGGCAAAACGAAAACGCACGAATGGCGCAGCTATAGGGAACGCGCGGGGGAGCACGAACGTTACTCGGACACCCGAGCGGTGAAGCGCCTCTGCAAGCCCCGCACAGGCAACGCCAAGTCCGCCGCTGTTAAAAGGCGGGAACTCCCAGCCAAACATGAGCACGGTGAGAGGACTTGATGACATCAGAAGGAAAAATTGCGGAGGCAGCGCATACGAGAGTTTCCTCGGAGCACATCCCCCTCTCCCGCGGTACCGTGGGAGACGCTTCTTTATTCCGACGAGCGAGGAGCGCCGCGTCCGCCTGCGGTGGACATGGCGTCCGACCCGCTTCGCCGAAGCTACAGCGAGGCGAGGCGAGGCGAGGACGGAACAAAGGTTCAATACCTCGGGGCTTGTCCCGAGGAACCTTTATTATACCGCGCAGGGAGCCCAGAGCGGAGTGCACAACGTATGCTCACGACGCAACACGGAAGGCGACGGAGAAAACAGTCTCTCCCGAGCGCGAGGTGAAAAAAACGCGCCCCGCCATCCGGGAAACAAGCTCCTTGACGATGAAGAGACCGAGCCCCGTGCCTTGTTGCGAGGCGAATGTATCACGCGCTCGCCAGAACTTCTCAAAAACATGCGGCTGGTCTTCGGGCTTGATACCCGCTCCGTCGTTTACAACTCCGACGATTACTTCGTTCCCTTCGCGGTGCGCCGTAATGCGTACGCGCCTTGTGCGTTCATTGCTGTACTTGACAGCGTTTGAGAGGAGATTAATGAACACCTCCTTGAGACGGACCGCATCAGCCATGACCGTGGGGAGGTCAGACGGCATCATCGTCTCCACGGAAACGCCGCGCGCCTCTGCCTCGCTTGCAAGCTCGCCGAGTGCTTCTTCAACCGCTCGCGGCACTGAAGTCGGCGTGGTCTCAATCTGCACCACCTGCCCCTCAATCCGGGCCGCCTCCAGAATATCCTCAACGAGGAGGATGAGGCGTTCATTGCTCTGCTTGATAATGTCAAAGATTTTCTGCTCCTCTTTCACGGCGCCGCTTCCCGC